>JBATQJ010000117.1:0-41383 GCA_049291975.1 Scrofimicrobium sp. | reverse complement strand
CGCCGATGGTCGCCCAGATTCCCATTGCGACGACGGCCCGAAGGAACATGAGCCAGGTGCTTCCCTCGCCCAGGCCTGTATCGAAACCTGCGTGTGCCAGGAAGAATGCACTTGAAAGGACCGCTGCAGCCAGTGCCGCGATCCCGTAGAGCATTCCCATAATCAACTGGGTTGTAACCTTTGCCGTCAGAACCGCATTCCGGCTCCCGTTCCACACGAACGTTGAACCTAGCGTGTGATGACGGTACTCAGAGGTCACCGACAGAGCACCGATCAGCACGGGAAACAGATATGCGATGGTTGGACCAAGAGTGTAGATGTATCGCGCCAGTTCAGAACCCGGGTCACCCACTCCCATGTCGTCGAGACCCAACCCAACTAGTGCGCCAACCAGTCCCGCGGTGAAGGCCACGTAGAGGATCATCACCAAGCCCAGAATCCACCATGAACGAGTGGTGAAGATCTTCTTCCATTCACCCCGAAACGCGCCTGCAAATCGTTTCATCGAAGACCTCCAACCGCGTCCATGAACAGCTCTTCCAACCCTGAGGTCTTTTCGCTCAAGTGCGAAAGAGGGACACCCGCCGAAGCTGCCGCTTGCCCAACTTCAACGACTGAGGAACCTTCGACGCTGATGCGCGCCACCGGACTCTGACTGTCCCGCGGCTGCGTTAGAGAGACCCTCAACCCTGCGCCTCGAAGTGCGTCCCACAGAGCCTCTGGATCGGGAGAGTCGACAAGCACGACAGATTCGCGCATCGCTTCGAGTTCTTGGACAGATCCGGCCGCAACCAGCTTGCCACGATTGATGATGACAACGTCGTGGGCCATCACCTGAATCTCTCCGAGCAGGTGCGAGGAAAGTAGCACCGTGCGACCCTGCGCCGCAAACTCACGAAGGAACTCACGGAGCCAGCGAATACCTTCCGGGTCCAGTCCATTGGCAGGCTCATCGAGAACGAGGATTTCTGGGTCACCGATGAGTGCCGTTGCGAGTCCGAGCCGTTGGAGCATGCCCAGCGAGTATTGCCCCATCTTTCGATCAGCAGACTCCCTCATGGAAACTAGTTCGAGGAGGTCGTTGATCCTCTCTGTCCCCATGTTTCCCTCTGCGGCTGCGACCAGCATGTGGTTACGGCCTGTCCGTCCGGGATGGAAACTCCCCGAGTCTAGGTGCGCCCCAACGACACTCATCGGGCTATCTAGCTGTGAGTAGTGGCGTCCTCCGATGAGGGTGGTACCGGAAGAGGGCTTTATCAGGTCGAGCAGAATCCGAAGCGTTGTCGTCTTTCCTGCTCCGTTGGGTCCAAGGAAGCCAGTCACCCTCCCCGGCATAACATCGAACGATAGGTCATCAACCGCGAGCACGGATCCGAATCTTTTGGTCAGGTTCTGCACCTGAAGTATGGGCACTGTAGTCATTCATCTTCCCGGGCAGAGGACTAGTAGAGTTTTAATGGTAACAAGGCCGGTTGGCAGGGCCGAGCCTATCCCCCCGACACAGTCAGGATGACATGAGCAGCCAAAGTATCCAGGACTACCCGATCTGGACGATCCCCAACACCGTCTCATTCCTGCGTCTCACGGTACTGTTGCCTCTATCCCTCGGTCTGCTTGCTTCCGCGCACTATGGCTGGTCCTTGGTGGCGTTGTTCTTCTGGGGAATCTCGGACGCTCTCGATGGCTATCTGGCGCGGAGGCTCGATCAGATGTCTCCTCTGGGGGCCGAACTCGATCCGATATCTGATCGTTTCTCGATACTGATAATCGCGGTTGCGCTGGTATTTGGAGGGTTACTTCCCTGGTACCTGTTTGCGGCGATGTTCGCCGTTGACGGGGCTCTATTTGTTCTGGCTCTAGTTTGGTTCGGCGGTTATCCGACAGTGAAGGTCAACTTTCTAGGCAAGCTACGAACCGCCCTGCTCATGCTCGGCCTTCCGATGCTGGTACTCGCCGCAGCGCTGAGTAACGAGGCTTTGCGGATTGTTGCCCTGAGCCTGGTTTGGGCCGGAGTTCTTGGCCATGTCCTTACCGGGATCAGCTATGCGACTGAGATGGTGAGGATGCGAAGCGACAGCAAACAGAGAGAGCGCCTCGCGTAGATCAGCCTTCCGGTGCCGCTTCCTTCGCGGCCTCTTCCGCTTCTCTTTGCTCTATCGCGGACTGCTGCCAGTCAAGTAGGTTTTCCGGAACGTCCCATCCGCCGACTGGCTCCGCCACGGGGAGGCACCCCTCAACAGGAACCAGGGCGAAACTATTGTTGATGATCGCTTCGGTTTCCTCGGCGGTCGGAATGCCAGCAAAGCGTTCGCCAATTAGGATAGTGAGCGTTTTGTCCTCGCTTGCGTTGAGCTTTATGCGGGTGTCGGAGCCAAGGAATCTGGCGACTGTGTACGCCGCGTCGACGCCGCGTGGGCCGGTTTCGATCTGGACCGATCCTCGGTAGAGATCCGAGTTACCTGTCCCGCCGACGTAATACCCGAGGTCATGCAGGTAGGTTGCGACAGACCCAGCTAGACCTGTCTGCTGGGTGGTGTTGTAGACGAGTAGTTGCACATCGTCCGTAGCGACAGGTCTGGCTCCGTCACTGGGACAGGGAGTGTCTCCGGGTTCTGCATACTCAACTGTGCGGTGGAAATCTGACTCGACCGGGAACGCAAATGATCCTTGCAGAGCCAAGTATCCGAAGACGAATGCTGCGCCAAGTCCCAGAATCGACGACCCGAAAATGATGGTCTTCCGCCTGGTCCGCGCGCGTCGGTATTGCTGACGCGGAGAGACTTCAACGTACCCGGGCGTCGGCCTTTGCCGCCCCTCGTCCTGGTAGTCACTCACCCCTATAACTTACTTCAAAAACCCTGGTGAGCGACCACGTCGAGAGGTGAACCTCAGCCCGCGCAGAACGCTTCCTCATGATTCGCTGTCGCGACCTCGTCATGTTCGCCCTCAATGTCGCTCCGTCGTCTGCGGTCTGCGGCAAGCTCGGCGTCCCGCGTTAGACTTCTACGGGCTCGAATCCAGGCGGGCAGTAGCATGCACACCGCGCCGATCCACGCGAGTGGACTGGCGATGGCGATCCCGGTGAACCCCATAGACCCTGCTAGGACAATTGCTGCGGTAACCCTCATCGTCAGTTCGAGGAAGCCGCTGATAGTTGGCACCATGACTCGGCCCAAGCCCTGCAGCGCACCGCGGGTGGTGAACAGGATGCCAAGAATGAAGTAGGAGATGCCGTTGAGCACCAGATACTCGTGCGACATCGCGATGACGTTTGAGTGGCCGGTGCCAACAAACATGCGAACGATGGGCTCACCAAAGGTAATGAGTGTGGCACCCAAAAGAAGACCGGTCGCGATGGAGATGCCGACGCCCTGACGTACGCCCTTCATGATCCGTTCAATCTTATGAGCGCCAAAGTTCTGCGCCACATAGGTGGATACGGCCAGGCCCAGTGATGCGAGGAAGGCGGAGGCGAGGCCGTCAACGCGCATTGCCGTGGTGTAAGAGGCGACAGCTTCCGAGCCCAGCATGTTCAGACGAACCTGGACCGATAGGGTGCCGATCGCAATGATTGAGGACTGGAAACCCATCGGAAGGCCGATGCGCAGGTGCTGACCAATTACGTAACGACTCTCGGCCCACTCTTCGCGCCGGACGTGAAGTTCCGGAATCGCCCTGTGAACGTAACCGAGGCAGAGAGCAACCGAGATCAACTGCGCGACGACGGTGGCACCGGCGGCGCCACCGATCCCGAGGTTCAGATACTGCACAAACAGAATGACCAGCGCAATGTTAATCAGGCAGGAAATCACCAGGAAAATAAGGGGAGTACGTGAGTCACCCTTAGCGCGGATGATCGCCGACAGGTAGTTGAAGTACATGACCGCGATGCTGCCAGCAAGGCTAATCACGGCGAAGGTAGTGGCCTCGTCAAGCAGTTCCGCAGGGGTCTGCATCAGGACGAGGAGGTCGCGCGCAAAGAGCGTGCCGATCGCCGTAACGACGATGGTGGTCAGTCCCGTAAGAATGGTTCCCGCGGCCACAGAGAGTCGGACAGCCTTCAGGTCTCCGGCTCCGAAAGCTTGGGCCGTCGGTATCGCGAAACCCGTGGTCATACCCCAGGCAAAACCGATCAGAAGGAACATCATCGCGCCCGTGGTTCCAACGGCAGCCAGCGAGTTCACGCCCAGATGTTGCCCGACAACCATCGCATCTATCACTTGGTACAGCTGCTGAACGACGTTGCCGATCAGCAACGGCACAGCGAATATGATGATGACCTTCCAGGGCGTCCCAGAAGTCAGGTTCTTAGGCATTCTTGTCAGAGCTCCACGCAAGACGGAACGGATGGGGATTGAGGACGAGCGCTGTTGCTAGAAACCTGATTCACCGAGCCGAATCACCGGCCCTGAACCTTTTGGCTCTAGGTGGTCCGGCGCTGAACCATCCAACAAGACTACTCCCGCGTCACCAGCCGTTATAAGGGGTGAAGATGACGGTCCGGTCACGTTTTAGGCATGCTCTGGTGCTTTTCCCGAGTGTCCCTAAATAGCGTGGACCGATCCGAGCAGAGAACTGACGCTGACTGGGCTACAGTTCGCGACCCGCCACCTCCTGAACGGGGATACCGCGCCGGTAGAGCTCCATGAACCTGTTGAACCCCTCAACCTCGTTGCTGCGGGGCGAAGCGGTCGACATCTCAGCACCTGCAAACACTGTGTTCGCCAGGAACTCAGGGAGGGACTCGGTGAGATCGGATGCCACCAGGCTGCGGTACAGAGCAAGTAGCGCAATGCCCCAGGCACCCCCCTCGCTCGCTGTCTCGGCCACCGCGACGGGGACGTTTAGTGCGTCAGCCATTACTTGTTGCCCAACCACTGGCGTCTTGAACAGGCCGCCGTGGGCGAACAGTTGGTCAACTGCGACGCCCTCGTCCAATGTCAAGATGTCCATCCCTACGCGCAGAACGCCGAAGATTGACATGAGCTGGGTGCGCATGAAGTCGGGAAGGGTGATCTTAGAGCCGGGAAGTCGCGCGAACATCGGCCGCCCCGACTCAAGGTCGAGGACGGGCTCACCCGAGAGGAAGTTGTACGCAACCAGGCCAGCGCCGTCTGAGGCACCCTTAAAAGCCTGGTTGTACAGCAGGTCGTAGGCCGCCGATTTCGAAATGCTGACTCCGGCCGCCGCCGCGAACTCCATGAAAACGCCGACCCACTGGTCCCACTCTGAAGTTCCGTTGTTCGAGTGGACCATGGCTACTGGTGCGCCCGCCGGGGTAGTTACCATGTCGAGTTCCGGGTGGAGTCTTGCCAGGGCCTTCTCAAGGACAACCATCGCGAAGATCGAGGTGCCAGCAGAGACGTTTCCGGTACGAGGCGCTACCGCGTTCGTCGCCACCATTCCTGTACCGGCGTCACCCTCCGGAGGGCACATCGGACAGCCGGGCTCAAGTGTTCCCGTCGGGTCGAGCAGCAGGGCCCCTGCTGCTGTGAGCGTTCCCGCGTCATCGCCGGCAACCAGGACCTTGGGAAACACTTCGTGAACTGGCTTGGTGAATCCCTTCTCGGCAAGCAGGTCCTGGAGAATCGCAAGTCGAGCCGCGTCGTAGTCCATGGTCTCCGAGTCAATCGGGAAGACCCCGGACGCATCGCCAACTCCCAGAACGAAGCTGCCGGAGAGCTTTTCGTGAACCATCCCCGCCAGGGTGTTGATCCGCTCTAGCTTCGCCATATGGTCCTCCCCATTAAGGGCGGCCTGGTAGAGGTGTGCACTACTCCAGCGATGTGGCAGGTTGAAGTTCATTTTGGGTGACAGTTCTTCGACCGCTTCACCGGTATTGGTGTTACGCCAGGTTCGAAACGGAACCAGTAGATTGCCTTTCGCGTCGAAAGCAAGGTAACCGTGCATCATCGCGGAGAAGCCGAGACCAGCGAGTTTACGGAGCGGGACCCCATAATCGGATTTCACCTTCGCAGCGAGATCCGCGTATGAGGACTGCACACCCTCCCAGATCATTTCTTCCGGGTATGACCACAGGCCGTCCACGAGCTGGTTCTCCCAGTCGTGCGCCCCTGAGGCCAGGACGGTTGCGTCGGGGGCAATCAGAACAGACTTGATCCGGGTCGAGCCCATCTCAATGCCGAGTGATGCCTCCCCGGACTCGATGAGAGAGGCAGCGTTTGGGGATTCGGTCTCCGTGGTCATAGGGCAACTCCGTCCTAATTGTTCTTTCTTGTCTACAACAGTTCTACTGGAGTGTCGAGGGCGGTCAGTCCCTTTGAACCTGACTGCCCTCGAACCCCGTATGCGGTTCTGGTCACACGCCGTTTGCGAGGTGGTAGTAGGCGTAGTTCCAGTGGATTTGGTTCTTGAAGTCGGGGACTTTGGTGTCTTCGTTGATGACGAGGAGTTCAATTCCGGATAGTTCGGAGAGGATGCGGAACTCTTCTATGCCGACGGAGGTGGTCAGTACCGTGTGGTGGGCTCCGCCGGAGAGCATCCAGCACTCGGCGGACACTTCGAGGGAGGGCGCGGGTCTCCACACTGCGTGCGCCACCGGGAGGTTTGGCATCTCGGGTGCTTCAACAACCTCGACCTGGTTGGCGGTCAGGCGGAAGCGGGTTCCCATGTCGGCCAGGGATACCACCAGGGCGGGTCCGGGATCGGTTTGGAAGATCAGGCGAACCGGGTCTTCCTTCCCGCCGATGCCTAGGGGCCTGATCTCCACCTTTGGCTTCTTGGTGGTCAGGGTCGGGCAGATCTCCAACATGTGCGCACCCAGGATCAACTCGTTGCCCGGATCAAGGTTGTAGGTGTAGTCCTCCATCAGAGAGGCCCCGCCGGGTAGTCCTTCGCTCATCGCCTTGACGGCGCGAACCAGGATCGCGGTCTTCCAATCCCCCTCCGCACCGAAGCCGTAGCCCTCGGCCATCAGTCGCTGTGCGGCGATGCCAGGGAGCTGCTTCAGGGCACCAAGGTCCTCAAAGTTCGTGGTGAACGCCTGTGCGTCACGGTCCTGGAGGAACCTACGGATCGCAACTTCCTGGGAGGCGGCGTAACGAAGTTCCTCGTGACGGTCCCCGCCCTTACGGAGTTCGGGAGCGACCTCGTACAACTCCTCATACAACGCGCACGTTGCGTCGATATCCGCATCGGAAACCCTGTTGATCTCCTCGACCAGCTCGTTTGCGGACCAGGTTGAAACGTTGACGCCAAGAACGCGCTCCGCCTCGGTCTTGTCCCCATCGGTGACCGCAACGTTACGCATATTGTCACCAAAGCGAACCAGATTCATGCCACGCAGCGCGCCCCAACCAGCACAGGCCCGCGACCAGGTAGCAACCCGGGCGCGAACCTTCGGATCTGACGCGTGACCAACCACTGTCTCCCGCGCAATCCGCAGACGAGAAAGAATGTACGCGTACTCGCGATCCCCGTGCGCCGACTGGTTCAGATTCATGAAATCCATGTCGATGGTTTCCCAGGGAATCTCAATGCCAGACTGCGTGTGCAGGTGCAGCAGCGGCTTACCCAACACGCCCAACCCGTTAATCCACATCTTCGCCGGACTAAACGTATGCATCCACGTGATCACACCGATCACGTCATCGTTAGCATTCGCCTCGAGAATCACCCTACGAATCGAGTCGGAGTCCTTAACCGTGGGCTTCCAAACGATCTGTACTGGGATGTCCCCGGCTTCGTTGAGCTGGTCAACAACCCTCTTAGACTGGTCTGCAACCTGAGCCAGGGTCTCCTCACCGTAGAGGTCCTGGCTTCCGGTTAGGAACCAGATTTCCTTTCCTTCAAACGCACTCTTCATTTCGCTTCGTCGGTCCTTTCGCTGCTTTGCCCATAAACGTTCTGATACCGGTCGTAGAGAGAATCGATCTTTTCCTGCGGGATCGGGATCAGTGTTCCCAGAGCCTGAGCGGCCCAGGTGGTCCTTGCGACTTCTTCTGTCATCGCCGCCGCCTTCACAGATGCGCGTGCATCTTTCCCGATGGTGAAGGGGCCGTGGTTCTGCATCAGAACAGCGGGACTGCGAGATTCGCGGAGAGTCTCGACAATGCCTCGTCCGATGGAATCGTCACCTATGAGGGCGAACGGTCCAATCGGCACCGGACCTCCGAACTCATCTCCCATCATCGTCAGGTGACAGGGAATAGGTTGTCCTACTGCCGCGAATGCTGTCGCGTATGTCGAGTGCGTGTGGGTCACTCCGCCAATCTCTGGCATGTGCCGGTAGACGTATGCGTGAGCAGCGGTGTCGGACGAGGGAGATCGGTCGCCGATCAGCAGTGTCCCATCCAGATCGCAAACAACCATGTCCTCGGGAGTCAGTTCGTCATAGGCGACTCCGGAGGCTTTGATAACCAGAACGTCGTCCGCACCGTCGATGCCGCGTACTCGCTCCGAGATATTACCGGCCGTCCAAACCACCAGTCCCCACTTAATGAGCTCAGAGTGCAGGTCGCAGACCAACTGCTGGGTCTGCGCCACTGTCTGGGCCATTGCGGGGGACCATGTCTTGGTCAACTCGTGTGTATAGGGCATGCATTGCTCCTTATCTGGTGCTCATGCACCGGGGTTTGGACTGATAGTTTTGCTTTGAAAGTTTGAAGAACTGCTGCGGGGTGGGCCCGCGGGGATGGGGACAAGACGTGAGCACACACAGAATCAAGTCCGGTGGATACGAAGCCGTGGTCGTGAATGAGGGCGCGGGATTGGCCGCGCTCACGCACGATGGACGCGATCTGATCCTTTCGTACGATCTGGATGAACGCCCGGCCGGATTCAACGGCAAGGTTCTGATTCCCTGGCCGAACCGAATCAAGGATGCCGTCTACAGGTTCAATGGCCATGAGTACACAGTCGAGATGACCGAGCCCGCTCGAAACTGTGCTCTGCACGGGCTGAAGTGCTGGGATGAATGGGACACCGTGGCGGTCACGAATGATTCCGTAACACTCAAGACCATCACTGAGCCAACCAGTGGGTATCCGTTCCGACTTGAAACTGTGGTCACCTATCGATTGTCTGCAGACAGCGGGATTGATATCGAGGTGACGACCACCAACATCGGTGATTCCCCGGCTCCCTACGGAACGGGCACCCACTGTTACTTGACCTGCGACGGCGGCCTGGCCGACGAATGCGTGTTGACTCTTCCGGCAGCGGACGTTCTGACGGTAGATCAGAACCTGATCCCGGTGGGTCGCGCTTCGGTCCAGTCCGAGAGGCTTGATTTCGAAGAGGGAAGCCTGATCGGCCAGACACAGATCGATCATGCTTTTACCTCCCTTCCAAGCGGTGAGTGGTCGGTAACCCTGAGTCACCCCGGTAGCGGAATGACGATTGCCCTTTCCTCGGACGAGGATTGGGTTCAGGTCTTCTCCGGCGACAATCAGGGACGACGCGGAGTCGCAGTCGAACCGATGACCTGCGCTCCGAACGCATTCAACTCGGGCGAGGGACTGGTTGTCCTGGCACAGGGTGAATCGAATACGCATCGTCTGTCAATCTCTGAGTTGGTGTAGCTGGCATACTCCTCCTTGAGAATCCTTGGGTGAGAGCGAATCTCTGGGAAGAGACTAGGTAGTTCTCCCAACTGATAGGTTAGCGCTAACACGATGCAGGTGTATAGCTCTTAGCGTTGCTGGTTGGACGACAATCAGGGCTCTCGCCACAGCGGGTACGTTGCTGGCACCTTTCTTCTCAGCTCGCACCGAGATTCGTCGAGGATATTTGGTCCGACTTGTTGTTACCGAGTAAGCATGAGGGTAAGGCTGGCCGTCGATCCTCACTCCCAAGAACGTTCATTGTGTGAGCAGGTTTGGGCTGCGGATCTGGGCACACTGCATTCCTCAATCGACCAGGTTCACATTCCGTAATGACTTTGAATAGTGAGGGACTATGATTCACTAACTCTTGGGGGCAGACGATATTCGTGTGGATAGCTGCTGCACTGCAGGCGGATCAATGGCCAAACTCCGCTTAGGGATCTGGCCCCCAATTCGACATAGCTTGTTGATCCTCGACAGGTCCTTCCGATACGCAGACTAAAGCCAAAGTATTCTCGCGCGGGTAGGCTAATCCTTCACCCCTGCGTTCAGAAAAGCCAAACTGCATTGGATCGATTCTTCTATTTCACTCGCGCATCCAGACCTGACTTGGAGCGGTCCAAGCCAGGTCTGACGGTGTTATCCAAGGATCTAGCAGTCGTGCGTTATCGCTCCGATTGAGCCAAGGCCCGGACGATTTAGCTGGTAATTACCCATTTAGCCTGAGGTGTCGAGCGAGTCCTTTCTATGGCTCGACGTAATCTATGCGGATTCTCGGAGAACCAAGTCCGACTTGATCAGCAGGTCGGGGGACTCGCCACTCTTGATTCGGGTTGTGAGCGCTTTGATGGCGCTTCTGCCGACGGCATCGAAATTCTGCCGCACGGTCGTTAGTGGAACCGAGAAGTAGGCAGAGCCCGGCTCATTGTCGAATCCGACTATCTTGACCTGTTTAGGGACGTCTATTCCAGCGACGCTGAGCGCGCGAAGTGCCCCGAGGGCCAGTTGATCGTTCGACGCAAAGATAGCGTCTGGTGTGCCCTGGCTAATGAGTTCGTTGGCCAGTTCGTAGCCTGAAGATGCGCTCCAGGTTCCACGTAGTAGGGGACCTTCCGGCAGCCCCGCTTCTCCTAGAGCTTCTCGCCAGCCGGCTTCACGTTCTATAGCGTCAAACCAGGTCGACGGGCCAGCGATGTGTGCGATCGTCTGACAGCCCTGTGCGATTAGGTGTCGCACCGCTGATTTTGCGCCTTCGCGTTGGTCAACGCCAACGAATGTCAGGTAAGACTGGTCTTTGTCGCCGGTAGAAGAAACGACGACGGTTGGGACCTCAGGAGGAATGTTGCGAAGTTCCTTCGCAAACTGGCGCACCGGAGCGATAACGACTATTCCCGCAATTCCAAGACCAAAGAACATGTTGATTGAATCATCGAAAGACTCTTCGGTTAGTTCATCCAAGGCCGAGATGCTTACGAAGTAGCCTGCCTCCTTGGCGGCCAACTCAATCCCCGAGAGCATCTGGGAGGGGCCGTAGTTGACCTCAGCGGGCGCGATGATACCGATCATCTTGGATCGGCTGGTAGCGAGCGCCCTGGCGGCCTCGTTGCGCCGATACCCGACTTCTTCAATCGCCTCTAGAACTCGTTCCCTGGTCTCGGGGCGTACTTTACCGACACTGTTAATGACTCGAGACACGGTCTGGTGGGACACTCCAGCGAGTGCCGCCACATCGGTCATCGCAGGCGGGCGCCCCGTCGGCGTTGGCGCTGACATTCGCGTCTCCCTCTGAATAGGCATCGCACAGGCGATGTCCTGGTGCTCACCGAAACAGTACACCCGGAAGCAGGGGGCGGACACTTTCACGCCAAATCGCGGTGCTAGTTTTGAGCCATGGTCGAATATCGCTACTTAGGAAACTCCGGATTCAAGGTCACCGAGATTACCTATGGAAACTGGATGACTCACGGCTCTCAGGTGGAAGAGGAACAGGCGATCAGCACGGTTCACCGCGCGCTCGACCTGGGGATCACCTCATTCGATACCGCTGATGTCTACGCGAATCGTGAGGCGGAGAGAATACTCGGAAGGGCGCTCAGGGGCCTGGATCGTGACACTTTCGAGGTGTTCACTAAGGTTTATTGGCCGGTGGGCAATCGCGGTGCAAACCAGGGTGGTCTTTCGCGCAAACACATCTTTGATGGTCTGCACGGTTCGTTGAAGAGGCTGGATGTCGACTACGTTGACCTGTTCCAAGCGCACAGGTTCGACTACGAGACTCCGCTAGAGGAGACCTTCCAGGCGTTCGCAGATCTGGTCCACCAGGGAAAGGCAATGTACATCGGAGTCTCTGAGTGGACCGCAGAGCAAATTCGTGACGGACACAAGCTCGCGAAGGATCTCGGAATCCAGCTGGTCTCAAACCAGCCGCAGTATTCCGCGCTCTGGCGAGTCATTGAAGACAAGGTGGTTCCCACCTGCGCTGGACTCGGAATCTCTCAGATTGTCTGGTCTCCCATGGCTCAGGGCGTCCTGACTGGAAAATACGTTCCGGGCGAGGCTCTCCCGGCAGGTTCTCGTGCCGCAGACACAACTAAGGGTGGAGCGCGGGCCGTCGAGCGCTTTATGGGTCAGGAGACTCTTGAAGCAGTGCAGAACCTGTTGCCAATCGCGAAGGAATGTGGGCTGACGATGCCCCAGTTGGCAATTGCCTGGGTTCTGAGTAATCCCAACGTCGCGGCCGCGTTGGTTGGGGCCTCTAAGCCGGAACAACTGGAAGACAACGTCAAGGCATCCGGTGTGAAGCTAGACGCGGCAGTTATCGCCAAGATAAACCAGGTATTGGCACCGGTGGCAGTTACCGACCCGAAAGAGACGTATAGGGTCTCCCCCAAGACACGCCCTCTGGGATAAATCCGCGTAGCGGCTCGCTAAGCGCCCTTTTCCGCCGGTAATGCGAGACAATGAGGGCATGGAATCTTCTGCTCCTGCGGGCACACCTGGTGTATCAGCTAGAGACGTGACCAAGACCTACTCGTCGGGTGCCACCTACATTGACGCGTTGGAGCACGTCACGTTTCGGGCCGGTCCGCAAGAAATAGTGGCGGTGAGTGGTCCCGCGGGTGCGGGTAAGTCCTCCCTCTTACACTGCCTGGCGGGGATTACGGCACCCACTTCTGGCACCGTGTACGTCGGCATGCGCAACGTCTCCAAAATGAGTCTGCGCAGGCGCGCAAAGTTCCTGGGACGAACCGTCGGAGTGATGCTTCAGGATCTGAATCTGCTACCAGAACTGACCGCGAGGGATAACATTCTGTACCCGGCTCGTCGGCGGGTCTCTGAGTCCCAGTTTCAGGATCTGGTCGGCGCACTTGGTTTTCGAGCAGTTCTGGATCGAAAGCCGAAAGACATGTCGTATGGCGAGCGTCAACTGGTTGCCCTCGCCAGGGCGCTGGTGTTCCGACCAAAGCTGTTGGTTCTCGATGAGCCCACCCGATTCCTCGACCCAGATCAGGCAGCTCGAGTTGGTGCCTTACTAAGAACACTCGTAAATGACGAAGGCCTGACTGTCGTCATCTCCACGGATGATGCCGACTTGGCCGCCAAGGCGGATCGGGTCGTCCTGCTGAGGGACGGTCGCGTTGCTTCCGAGGTTAAGGGACCGACCGTCGAGAAGATGCAAGAAGTACTGGGGGCCAGGGACGATGGCGTTCTGAACCCAGCACCTACGGCGGAGGGGCAAGAGTCAGATCAACAGTGGCAGGTTACTTTCACAGATGATTACCTTCCTGACCGCTACGTCCTTGCTAGCCCTGCCGAAAGCGACAATAGGCTAGCGGACGTAGGTGGAAACGACCTTGATGCTTCGATGCCAGCCACAGGCGGAACCCCGGCGTTGTCTAAGCAGCAGACGGAGGTAATCGACAGGGCGAAGCAGATTCTGGACTCCCTGCCCGGCGCGGTGGCTCCGGAACAGGCTTGGGTAGAAGACCTTTACAGTGAGGACCAAAGTTCGCGCGATTAATGCGAAACTTGGTTGGTTACTTGTGCGCGTTGGGCGTTGCCAACGCAATGTTCTAGGAGGAGCAATGACAAGCGATACGACTCCTGAGTTCGAAGAGATCAGCGTTGATGAGATCTGGGCTGAGAGCTCCCGGACTTCGGGGAGAATGCCCCCGACAAGACCGGAGCACCCGTCCATCGTGGACCTAGTGCAGACGGTCCTTGCTGAGGGACAGACTCTTGTAACCTCGCAGATCCAGCTACTGAAGATGAAGGGCCAAACCACCGGCAAGAAGCTGGCTATGGGCGCCGTCCTTATTGTGGCGGCCCTGGTGCTGGTGTTCTATATGATCGGCTGGCTCCTGCGCACTGTTGAGCTTGCGCTTGCCGGGCCACTTCCGGATTGGGCGGCTGCGCTAATCGTGGCGGGCATTCTGCTTCTATTGATTGTGACTCTGCTATTGGTTGGGTACATGGTCATCAAGAAAGCGACTGCCGACAAGCCGAGTGTCGAAGGATTCCAGACTGACCTAGATGTCGTCAAAGAAGCTGTGAAAGAGGGCAAGGGCCAATGAGTGATACGCAGAACATTTCGACCATGAGCGAAAACGAACTCCGTGCGCAGATTGACTCGAGCCGTCAGAAGCTTGCAGAGAGCCTGGCACTGCTGACCAACACCGTACAGCCAAGGGTTCAAGCTGGTTATCTGGCTGATGACCTCAAGTACAAGGCCAAAGAGACCACTTATAACATTGCCACCACGGTCGATGATGCCAAGGACGGCGACTCTCAGGCGATGAAGAAGCTTCTGATAGCCGGCGCCGTTGCAATTGGAACCGTCGTGCTTCTAGTCATTAGGCATAAGACCAAAAAGAACCGCTGAGACGTAGATTAAGCCCTGCTCGCTGTCCATGGCGTAGCAGGGTTTGACCCTGCCAGGGTAATATGGGCGGGCGAACAAACTTGATGAACCAGGGGACCGCGTATGCGGACCCGCAAGACTAAGAGGGGGTCGACCCCATGGGGCGCGGCCGTCAAAAGGCAAAGAACATGAAGGTGGCTCGGAAGCTGAAGTATTTCAGCCCCGACACCGATTTCAATTCACTACAGCGTGAACTCTCCAAAACGGAGGAGTCGGACAACAGTCCGCAAGACCCCGATGATGAGGAAGAGTATTGGGATGATGACTCACCCAGCGCCGGTTGGAGCTATTCGGCGTGGGAGGAAGACGAAGAAGACGAGTAGTCCCCGTCTGGGACACCCTGCACTTCCTCGGCACCCATGTTCGAATCACCCTCTTTGAGTTCGTCGAGAACCAGCGATTCACTCTCGGCTAGCCCTGTGATGTATGCGGCGCGCCCCAGAAGGTGTGAAGCCACCGGTGCTGCCACCATCTGGATTGCGATTACAAGGGTGCATATTGCGAACCAGGCCCAGGTCCGCTCCATGAGTACGAGGCCGACCAGCATCAGCATCAGGCCGAGCATCTGCGGTTTCGCTGCGGCGTGAGTTCTTGAGAACAGGTCGTTGAACCGGACAAGACCGATTCCAGCTATGAGGGTGAATGTCGACCCGGCCATTATGAAGAGAGCTCCAATCAGGTCCAGTGCTTCTGTCATTCCTGGGCCTCCTTCGGATTCTGGTTCTGCTGGATCTTTCTGGACCCTGCCGCAGTAGCTTCCTCGCGCCTGCTAATCGCGGTGTTCGCGACATAGCGAGAAACCGTGACGGTCGAGAAGAACGCAGTTAGTGCAAAGACAATCAACAAAACCATGAGGTCGGTGCGTTGCCACCACGCGATGAGAATGACCACGGTACCGATAACGGCTGCCGTGACAACGTCGATTGAGATTGCTCGATCCAGCGCAGTCGGCCCCTGCACCAGTCGAACCAGAGCCAGTATGGCGGAGGCAAGTAGCATTCCAAGACTGATGCCGATGATTATCTGAGTCGCAAGAACCACTAGGCCTCCTTCTTAGCTGAGATTGGAAGGTACTTGCCGTAACCTGCAGCGATCACAGCCGGGTTCGTTGCCATGGCCAGAAGAACGCGTTTTTCCTGCCCTTGAGCAGCTGATCGGACACCGCCAGCGCCCCCTTGCGCAGGGAGATTGAGGGCGTGCAGGTACATGAGTTTCTTGCCGGGATCTATCTTCAAGACCACCGTCCCAGGAACCATGGAACACATCGCGGCGACGACCGTCAGGTAGACCGGGTTCCCGCTCTTCATCCTGCACTCGACGATTCCGTCCGGGTGCTCACTCCCGCTAAGAACCAGCCAGGAAACCTGAACGCCAGCAACCACTAGGTCCCAGATGAAACGTGCCACCAGAACGATGGCATAGCCGATGCGAACGTGCCACAGGTGCGAGTGACTCGGCATTGGAAACACGACTTGGATAACAACCGCGAACAGGATTCCCGAGAGAACCACAATCCACGAGATCTGCTGGAACATCACGGTCCACACAATTACCAGCCACAGTGTCATCGCCGGCGAGACTCTGGGGCCCGCACTGAGGTTAGCTCCCGCGTCAGCCCCGGCTTCGCGGAGTTTGCGCCGTGCCGCGACCTGGGCCCGTTCCTCGTCCTCAGTCAGTCGTGAGTTCTTTTGCGTCACTGGTCCCCACCTCCCACGCTCGGAAGATCTTCCGTGTTGGGTGACTCCAGCGGCGGTACCGTCTGCTCAGGAATCCACGGCGGTCGAGGCGGTCTTAGCGACTCTTCGTACGAGGTTCCCGCTCCCCTCCCGCCGTCGGGCAGGACCGACTGGGAGTAGGCTCCCGGCTCATACAGGAACTCCGCCGACTCCGTGGCGAACTGGTATATCGGACCAGAGAAGACGGCCATTCCTATCTGTAAGAGGACGAGGGAGGCAACCACGCCGTACATCAGCGCATTTGCATCGCTACGGCCCTTCTCAAGCTGAGTCTTCGATGCTTCCACAATCTTCTCGGCGCGACGTGTTGGTCCGCTGACAATCCTTAGTCTGCGAAGTCGACGTTCCTGACGGCCAGAGAGACGCTCTCCTTCCGCCGGGAGTAAGTGATCGACCGACTCGGCGTCCCGCGGCTGCCAAAACGCCTTGTTCCAGAACTTTACGGCCACATAGAGGGTGAGTAGTGAAGTGAGCAGACCGAACCCGAGTAGTGACCATGCGAGCGGGGTTCCGCTGGCCGCCGATGCCTCGGCCAATCCGAGCTTTCCGATAAACCCGGTCAGGGGAGGCATCCCGACCAGGTTCATCACCGAAATCAGGAACATGACCGCGATGAAGGGAGCTCTCTTCGCCATGTCGGACAATTTGGTCAGCGAGGTTGTCCCGGCGTGGCGCTCCATTAGTCCAACCAGCAGGAACAGCGCCGTCTGGACAATGATGTGGTGTGCCGCGTAGTAGATGGATGCCGCAAGGCCCGCGGCAGTGTTTAGTGCAATTCCCCAGAGCATGAAGCCGATGTGCGAGACCAGTGTGAAGCTAAGAAGTCGCTTCGCGTCATCCTGAGCGACAGCGCCGAGGATGCCGATCACCATTGTCAAAATACCGAGGACACCCAGCAGATCAGCCAGTCGGTCCCCTGGGAAAAGCACAAACTCCAGACGAATAATCGCGTAGACGCCGACCTTGCTCAACAGGCCAGCGAACACTGCGGTTACGGGGGCGGGCGCGGTTGGGTACGAATCGGGAAGCCAGGCCCCTAGCGGGAAGACGGCTGCTTTCACGCCGAATGCCACCAAAAGCAGCAGTTCCATGGCCAGAGTCGTTTCCGCAGGCAGCTCCGAGAGGCGCGTGGACAGCAGGGCCATATTGACTGTTCCGGTCACTCCGTAGATCCAGGCGATGGCCGTAAGGAAGATGACCGAAGAGACGAGGGAGACAACGACGTAGACGGTGCCGGCGCGAACCCTCCCGCGGGTCCCACCCAGTGTGATCAGCACAAATGATGCAGCGAGGAGGATTTCAAAGCCCACATAAAGGTTGAACAGGTCCCCGGTCAGGAAGGCGTTGGACACGCCTGCGGAGAGAATCAGGAACGTAGGGTGATAAACAGCGACGGGTGCCGACGGGGTTGAGTCTGAGAGATTCTGGGCGACCGAATACACCAGGACCGCAAGTGAAACGATCTGCGAGACGACCAGCATGAGGGTGGAGAGGCGATCGCCGACCAGAGTGATACCAATTGGGGCAGCCCAAGATCCAACGTCCAGGACCAGAGGCGTGCCACTGCCCGCGGCAAACACCAGGACTACTCCGACTGCGGTAGCGAGTGTCATGCCCAGAATAGACACGATCTGTTGCGCTCGGGGACGGCGGAACAGCAGCAGAGTAATACCTGCGAAGATCAGGGGGATAAGGACGGGAAGTGGTAGTGCCCACGCGAAGACTTCGACGTTCACGAGTTGTCCCCCTCGGAGCGCGAAGCATCCTCGTCCCCTAGCAATTCGGCTCGAAGCCTGCGAATTTCTGAGGGGCTAGGCCGTTCAAGATGGGGAACATCGTCACGGTCATAAAACACCGTCCGGTCCTCTGTTCCTTCGGCAAAGGAATCGTCAACCGCTGATGCGCGTTTGCCAAGCAATCGGGAAAGACGGCGGTCCTCAACATCGTCAGCCACCTCGTCATTACCTGTCAGTAGCCATGAACGGTAAGCCAAAGCCAGCCCGAACGCAGTAGTCCCAAGAGATAGAACGATCGAGGTCAGGATCATAGCCTGGGGAAGCGGATCGACGATCACCGACCCGTCTCGCCCGAGTAGCGGTGGGAGCCCGGCGGCCCCACCCATGGCAAGGATCAACAGGTTGACCCCGTTGGTTATAAGGGAAAGGCCGATGAAGATTCGGGAGAGGGTCCGCTCCAGGGCGAGGTAGACGCCAGAGCCGATAAGTATCCCAACGAAGGCGAGGATTACCAGGGAGGGGCCGGTCATGGCTTCACCTCCTCCTCACGATTGGCCGTCGTGCGTAGGGGTGCTGCGGGCGCGGGGCGCCGACCCTGTGAGGCGCGCTCACTCTGGTAGTCGATTTCTGCTCCCAGAGCCGAGACAAGGTCGATAACCAGGCCCAAAACTAAGACATAGACGCCGATGTCAAGGATCATCGCTGTCGTAAAGTGGAGTTCTCCGAGAGCGCCAAGCGGAATATCTACGGGCACAGATTGCAGGACAGAGCGTCCGTAGAACAACGGCAGAGCCCCGCCCGCTGCCGCAATAAACAGGCCCGCACCGAGTAGGTATCCGGCAGGGATCGGCATGGCCTCTGCCAGCTCGTGCCGCCCTCCCGCAAGATACCTGAGGACGAATGCCAGGCCGGCAATCACGCCTCCCGCAAATCCGCCGCCGGGATTGTTGTGCCCCACGAACAGTAGCCAGATCGAAAGCATGATCATGGTCGGGAACAGAAGCCTCGTACTCACTTCAAGAACAACGGAGCGTCGGGCCTTGTCTTGCATCCGTCCCGCAACTAAGAATGATCCGTTCGGTCCCTCAGTCGACTTTGACTGTGCCCTGGATGCCCTGGCTGATCTGCTAGTTCTGGTAACTATGTAGATGAGCGAGGCGACGCCGGTTGCCGTCACCAGTAGGACGGAAAGCTCACCGACCGTATCCCAGGCGCGCATGTCCACCAGGATTACGTTGACGATGTTCTCGCCGTATCCGAAGTTCAGTGCTTCGGCGGGCATGTCCTTTGATACGGGCTCATGGACGCGTGAGGAGATTGCATAATAGCCGCCGATCGACGCGACGAGTCCGACACCTACGGCAATGACTAGACGAGTGATCCGGGAAGACATCAGGGGTCGGTAACTGAACTGAGCTGGGAGCTTTCGAAGAACCAGAACGAAGACGACGATCGAGACGGCCTCGACTGCCAATTGGGTTAGGGCGAGATCGGGTGCACCATACTGAGCGAAAAGAAGTGAGACAGTCATTCCCACCGCACCCAGCGCGAGTGCGGCCTTGATGCGGTTCCTCGATGAGATCGTGACGATCACGGCCACGACTCCGACAATTACGATTCCAAGCTGAAGTAGTGAGTCCCAATACTGGGGAGCGGCACTTGGAACAGGGGCGTTGACCAGGGCGTATGCGCCCACGACAATTACCGCAGAGAAAATGGTTGACAGTTCAGCAGGGAGTGAGCCTCGTTGAGTGAATGCGGTGATAGAGGATGCGAGAACCTCAAGCTCACGCAGAATCCAGGAGTAGACCTTGACCGCGGAGAGCGGCATCGTGAGAGCTCTCTGGGCACGTGAGACCTGGGGGCGGAAGATGGCGAGTAGTACACCACCAGCCAGAATGATGGCAGTGACGACGGCAGGACCCGGTCCAGACCAGATGGCGATATGGGAATGTCCCGGCATGCCTTCGGTCATCCTGTCACCGATAGCCTGAAAAGCGGGGGCTGCGCCGCCCAGCAGTGCTCCGGTCGCCAGAACCCCAATGGGGGCAAGCATCGATCCGGGAACCTTCTGGGCCTCCATCTCCACGGTTATGTGTTTAGTCCCGAATGCACCCCACCAAAAGCGCCAAGAATAGGCGACCGACATCATTGACGCCGCAGAGACAATGAGTAGAAGAATCCAACCCACGGCGCCATTTGGTGTGGGAAGCAGAGTTGCCGCGTGCGCGGCGCCGCCGCCTGCCGGAAGCCAGTTGGCATCGGTCCCGGAGTACAGGGCAGAGATCAGTGCCTCTTTCCCCAGGTATCCGGCGGTGATTGGGACGCCCGCCATCGAAAGGGCTGAAAGACCAGCAAAAGCCGCTAACAGAGGCGTCTTTTTCCAGAGACCTGAAAGTTCCCAAATATCGCGGGTTCCGGTGGAGGACTCGACGGCACCGACGGTTAAGAAGAGTGAAGACTTGAACAGGGCATGCGCTACCAGGATCACCTTGCCGGCGGCGAGCGTACTCGCTGTCCCGAACCCAACGGCGGCCGTTATCAAGCCCAGTTGCGAAACGGTGCCATAGGCCAAGATAAGTTTTAGGTCACGCTGCTTGAGGGCGCGGTACGCCCCAATCACCATGGTCATTAGACCGAAGGTGACAGCCATTTCAGACCAACCCGGAATCATGTAGAAACCCGGAGTCATCCGTGCGATCAGATAGACCCCGGCCTTCACCATTGAGGCGGCGTGCAGATACGCAGACACCGGAGTTGGTGCCGCCATGGCACCCGGCAGCCAGAAATGGAACGGGACCTGCGCTGACTTTGCCAGAGCCCCGATCATTATCAGAATTGCAGCGGTTATTGCCAGTGGTGATTTTGCGTCCATCGCTCCGGATCGGAGGTTTTCCAAGAGCTCTGAGATCAGGTATGAGCCACCCGGAGCCTCTCCCATAATCACCAGTCCCGCAAACATTGCCAGGGCCGCACCGCCCGTGGTGAGAATGGCTTGGCGGGCAGCGCTACGGGCCGGCCTGCGAGCGTGGTGGAAACCGATGAGCAGGTACGACATGACCGAAGTGAGTTCCCAGAACACGTAGAGGGTCATTGTTTGATCGGCGGTGACGACGCCGAGCATGGAACCCGAGAAGGCAAGGAAGATGCCGCCGAATCTCCCGAGCCCAGAGGTTCCTGCAGAGAAGTACCGGGCCGTGTAGACCATCACCAGGGCCCCGACCCCGCCGACAATCATCATCATCAGCCACGTGGTTACGTCGATGACGAACGCTATTTCTAAGTCGAGGGCGGGGATCCACCTGTAGCTCTCTTGTATCGGCGCGGCCAGAATATTCTGGGTGTTGATTACCGCGTAGAAGAAGGCCGTGGCGGGGATCAGAGCAAGACCGTAGAAGGCGTTTCGGCCGAATCTTGCGATGATCGCGGGCGCACAGATTGCTGCTGCGAAGTGCAAAGTAAGCAACAACAGCATCTGGCCGGCCTCCCGGTGACAACGGTCGGGTATAACGGAGTGCCCAATTTAGATGGCAGTGGATAGGACTGCCGAAGGGAACTCTGCCTATTGTAACTTTCATAAGTAGCCTGACGACGCGAGAAGTCTCTAGACCCTGGCGTAGGGTCTATGGTGCGATGTCTGAGAGGGATTGGAGGAACATGGCACAACCGGCAGTCCTAGTAGCGTGCGCCATCGTAGTCACTGTCCTCACTGTTGTCGGAATAGCACTGTTCGTCCGTGGCATCGTCAGGATGGTCCGGCTAATCACGGAGGGCGCCCCGGAATCGGGAAGATTCTCCCCCCTGGGTCGGCGCATTTGGACCGCCGTCGAAGTGACACTGCTTCACTCGACATTCAAGGGTCGTCCGCTGGTGCGCGCCGCTCACTGGCTAGTGATGGTCTCGTTTGTTGCGCTGATCCTCACCTTGGTTACCTCTTACGGCCAGGTGTTCGATCCACTGTTCTCAATCCCGATTATTGGACACGCCGCGTGGTGGGGTTGGTTCACAGAGATCATGGCGGCCCTGGGGTTGCTGGCGATCCTCGCCCTCATCGTTGTTCGGCTTGTTATCAACGCCCGACACCGGGACAACCCGAGGGCATCGCGCTTCTTCGGTTCGACACGGTGGCAAGCAAAGTTCGTAGAGGCCACAGTGGTCGTCGTCTGCGCGTCGGTGCTGGTGGGACACTCCATCACGTATGCGTTGCTCACGGTCACGGCGAACCCGGTTCCTTCGGCGATTCGATTCCCACTTACGGCCTGGCTCGGTTCGCTGATGATTGGTGCGTCTGTCACGACACTCGCCACCTGGCTGACAGTGGTGGCGACGATCAAGATATCCATGTCCATGGTCTGGATGGGCATCACTGGACTTGACGTTGCAATGGGTATCTCGTGGCACCGGTTCTTGGCCCCGGTGAACATCATGACCACCCGAAACGCGGATGGGTCTAAGGCGCTTGGCGCCCTTTCACTCCCGCTGGTAGATGGCGATCCCTCAGACGATCTAGAAAAGGCGGCGGAAGACAACCCGGATCTGGTCATAGGCTTGGGTTCCACCTCGGACCTCACCTGGAAAGACAGGCTGGACGTTCTCTCATGCACCGAATGTGGTCGGTGTCAGGACCTGTGTCCCGCGTGGAACACCGAAAAGCCGCTATCACCGAAACTGCTGGTAATGGCCATGAGGGACAACGTTGTTTCTGCCTCGAACATGACGATGCCGGGGCAAGCGCTACCGGACACGGTTGATGTACTCGGCGCTCTGGCCTCGTCCGGAGCCACCGGTGCTGAGGGTGTGGCCGCCGGTGGGGGAAATCTGGTTCCTGGGGTGATTTCGCCCGGGGTTCTGTGGGACTGCACCATGTGCGGGGCGTGTGTTGACCAGTGCCCCGTTGATATCGACCACATCGATCACATCAGCAACTTGCGTCGCTACCAGTTCCTGATGGAGTCGGCGTTCCCGCGTGAACTGAGCCGGCCGATGCGGGCAATGGAAACCAAGGCGAATCCCTACAACCAGCCCGCGAGGAAACGGCTTGATTGGGCCAAGGACCTCGACTTTGACATCACTGTCATTGGGGAGGACGTTCCTGACGCGACCGAACTCGACTACCTGTTCTGGGTCGGTTGCGCCGGGGCCTATGACGAGAAGGCGAAGAAGACAACCGCCGCAGTCGCCGAACTGCTACACGTCGCGGGCGTCAGTTTTGGGGTTCTCGGTTCAGCAGAGGGATGTACGGGCGATCCCGCACGCCGCGCGGGTAACGAGGTCCTCTTCCAACTCTTAGCGCGCGCCTCAATAGATACCTTGAACGAGGTGAAGGCGCAACGCATCGTTGTCACCTGTGCCCACTGTTTCAACTCCGTTGCGAACGAGTTTCCACAGTTGGGCGGCAAGTTCGAGGTCATTCATCATACCCAGTTGCTCAATAGGCTCCTGCGTGAAGGCAAGCTAACTCCGATGCCTGCGCCGGAAGCGGAGCGACGCAAGATTACGTATCACGATCCGTGTTTCCTGGGGCGACACAATGGTGTTTTTGAAGCGCCGCGCGAACTCCTCGGGGGAATCCCGGAACTAGAGTTGGTCGAAATGGGGCAAAACCGCGAGCGCGCAATGTGTTGCGGCGCCGGTGGGGCACATGCGTGGATGGAAGAGTCTTCGCAGGGACCCCGAATAGCGTCGGTCCGCATGGGTCAGGCCCAAGATACGGGTGCAACCACGATCGCGACCGCCTGCCCGTTCTGTACCCAGATGCTCGGTTCAGCCCCGACCTCCGTCAAGGGGGGCGAAAAGGATATCGAGGTTAAGGACGTGGCCCTTCTTCTTCTAGAGGGGGTGCGTCGAGACCAACAAGGAACTGGTCCTCGTCAATAATTGCAGCACCTCCGCGCACCGCGGAGTCCAGTTCGTGTGCCAGCAGCGCGGCCGCGGTCTCGATACCCTTGGCCACTCGATTTCGTTCAAGTCTCCCCGAGCGGGTGGGGGCGGTGTCCAGGTCGAAGAGTTCCGGTGGCCGGACCCAGACGATCTCGTAGACGAACATCTTTTCTTTCGCCCACATTTCCCACCGTAGCGCTCGCGGGGGAGTGGTCTCCATTCGGACCCCGACGATTATCTGGGATTTGGACCCAACCGGGGCCATTAGGGCAAACGGGCTACCCGTCTGCGCTGGTAGCGGTCCAGGATTCCAGATTTCTGGAAAGCTGGGGGCGAGGAGAGCCTCCATTTCTTCCAGGGGCATCCATGAACTGGCGTAGACCCGCAGATTAATCGACGACCCGCTGCTTGGTCGCAGTACCTTCCCACTGCCCTGGATTCGTATGGCGCCGTCAAGTCGTCTGCAGACCCTCTGCAGGAACTCCAGTGTTCGTTCCTCGGGACCAACGGGCATCCCGCTTGGAAAAGCCCGGGCCATTTCGCTGAATGCCTTCACCTGTTCACTTGGTTTGGCTCCGCGCATTGCCTGAGTTCGAACCAGGTAGACCTGTGAGGTGGGAACGTCGGGGGGCAGTCCCAGCTTTCGCGCCACCTCAGCGGAGACCGACCAGGGCCCCTCAAGGGTGGATCCGTGGCGAAGCTGGAGGCTCCCGGGACTAAGCCACCCCGCCTCGTTCCAAACAGAAACCGCCAGGGCTTCAATCTCTGCCGGAAATGCCTGGTCTGACATGAGCAGCAGGTGGTGTTTCGCTGCCTCTGGGTAATCCAGTTCTCCGAGGTGGATGGGAGCCTCAGTCGAAAGCGGAAGGGGAGCCAGCGAATCCATTACCAGGGCCCCGGTCATGTCAATACTGAAGCTCCCGGTCTCATCACCAACTGTCGCGAGCGTGTCAATCGATGATGCCACCAGGGGATTGGTGTCGAGGGACCTGGTGGCAATACGGTCAAAGACGGACTTGCGCTTGGGCGGATCGGGGCGTCCGGAACCCTTCTCTCTGTTGCGTGATCCGGTGGGATCGGGGGCGGTCATGAGCGACTACGCTTCCGTGTCTGTCGCGTAAAGATCAATGATCGGGATGCGGTTGAAGCGCTCGTGGGAACGTGACGGTGTTGGTCCGCGCTGTCCCTGGTAGTGAGATCCGGCTCCGGCGCTGCCGTACGGGACTTCGGCGGGGCTGGAAAGACCGAAGAAGCAGAGCTGGCCAATTTTCATCCCCGGGTAGAGCAGGATCGGCATCGTTGCGGTGTTCGAAAGCTCCAGCGTTACGTGTCCGTCAAAACCAGGATCAATGAATCCGGCGGTGGAGTGAGTAAGCAGGCCGAGGCGTCCCAACGAGGATTTGCCCTCAAGTCTGGCCGCGAGGTCGTCGCCCAGACGCACACGCTCGTAGGTCGCTCCTAGTACGAACTCTCCGGGGTGTAGTACGAACGGCTCGTCACCGGAGGCCTCAACCTGTCTTGTCAGTTTCGGCTGAGCCGCAGCGGGATCAATCACCGAGTATCGGTGGTTGTCGAACAGTCTGAAGAATCGGTCGAGACGCACGTCGATGCTTGCCGGTTGTACCAGATCGAGTTCAAGAGGCGTGAGTTCGATGCGGCCCGACTCGATTGCCGAGCGGATGTCACGATCACTGAGAAGCATGCCTGTATCTTCCCACGATAAGGGGCGTCGGTTATGGAAGTTCTATCTTCTAGACGTGAATTCATAAAACACCCACCAGCGCTCCGGTGGTGGTATGGGCGCGTCGCAGGCGGATTGGTGAGACAATCCCCTGATATGGAACAGCAAACGAACATACTCGTCGCGGACGCGGATGTAGCCGAGGGTCGGGCACCCGGCCCTTTGAAGCTGCTTTCGAAGGCATGGGCAAAGATCAAACCCGTGTCTGGGCGCCTGCTCTTACTCATCTTCGTGGCGCAGTTGGCCATTACAGTCGTCGCTTCACCGCTGATCGCTTGGATGTTCCGTGAGGCGTTGCGCGCCAACGGCATGTACGCCCTGGACACAAACACCTTCTCGATCGGGTGGGGCTTCGGCCTGACGGTCATCTTGCTGATGCTGATCCTGCTGGTAATCATGTGGCTACTTGTTGCCGAGTTCAGCGCCATCGTGATTCTGCTTCACCGCCCCGGTTATTCGGCACGCGAACTTTTCTCAGCCCTGGGTACGGCAATGAAGAAAGCCTTGCGTCCCCAGTCATGGTTCATGATTCTCTACCTGATAGTGCTACTGCCCCTCTCAGGGTTCGGCTTTGTCTCAGGAATGCTGCAGGGGGTCCAGGTCCCAAACTTCGTCACGGGGGAACTTGAGAAAGAGCCCTTGTATGCGACGCTTTTGACCATCGCCTACATTCTGGTTGCTTACGCGAACCTACGCCTGAGCCTGACGATGCCGATTTTTGCACTCACCGATCGAACCGGGAACGAGGCGCTGAAGGAGAGTTGGGCAAAGACACGGGGCCTCAAACCTTGGACCATCCTTGTCGCGGTGTTTCTGCTGATTGTGGTGGCTGGCCTGTTCTTCGTGGCACTCTTTTATGTTTGCCTGGCTCCGACGGCCATTGCGGACGCTATTGCCCCCGGAGCCGCATGGGTCATGGCTGCGCTAGGACTCGGCGTGGCTCAAGTGTTCGCCATGCTCGCACTGGGTCTGACCGTCGCGTTTCTTGCCGGGGTTCTCATCGCCTACGCCGAGTCCCACCGCGTTGTACCCTCGGCCGTGGTGGTGGAAACTCGTGACCTTAAAGGTCGAAAGCCGCGAATCATTGCAGCCCTGGGTATCACTGTTGCCTGCATCGGCGGCGGGGTCGTGAGCCTACCCTCACTACAGAACGTGGCTGAGCATCCGGAGACTTTGGTTTTGTCACACCGGGGGTGGACTGCGGGTGGCGTTGAGAACTCGATCGAGGCGCTGGAGGCAGCCGCGAGCCTTGGTGTGGACTTCGTCGAGTTCGACACTATGCGCACTGCTGACGGAGAGTACGTGGTGATCCATGACACCACACTCGGACGCCTGGCCGGGATGAATAAGAGCGTCAAAGATATGACGCTTGAGGAGCTCACAGCGACGCAGATCCATGACGAGGCTGGGCACACTTCAACTATTCCGGAACTCGTCGAGTACGTCTCACGCGCCAAGGAACTGGATCAGCCGCTACTGATTGAGGTGAAACTCAGCGGGGCGGAGCCTGAGGCATCTGAAAACATCGCTGATATCGTTGCCCTCCTTGAAGAGAACGACCTGCTTGAGGGCAACATGTTCCACACGCTCGACCACGCAACGGCGGACGCGATCAAGACCCAGTTGCCTGACACTTCCGTCGGCTACATAATGCCGTTCGCGGGCGTTAACGTTCCCGACACTCTCGCCGATTTCCTGGTCCTTGAGGAGATGTCGGCAACGGAGGGAATGCACGCGAAGACCGACAAAGCCGGCCTGGGTATGTTTGTTTGGACTGTTGAGGACGAGAATGCGATGCGGCTTAGGTTCCGTCAGTCAGCCGACGGTATTATCACTGACCACCCCGACCTGGCACTGAAGATCCGCGAGGACATGGACAATCAGACGGGGCTCGCGGGTCGTCTTCACGATGTGCTGCTTGCCTTCATGAAGCCCTTCTAGGGGGCGCCCGCGATCATGGACAGCGTTCGTCACCTCTTAGCCGACGAGGGGCAGTTGGTTGACACGCTTCCCGACTACGATGCTCGAACAGCCAACGCCCTCTCGCGGGAGCTACGCGAGAGGGGCTACGCCCCCGATCTGGTTTCTGCCGCGCTGACTCAGCAAAAACTTCGTGCAAGAGCCCGCGCTAAGTTCGGGGACGACGCCGCCTGGATGATCTTTACTGACGCTGGCTACCAGCAGGCGACCCGACGCGTTGTCGCGGACCTTCACGCCCAGCGTTATCGAAGGGCCGGCTGTCGGAACGTCCTCGACATGACTTCGGGCATCGGCGCTGACTCGATGGCCTTTGCTCGGGCAGGACTAGAGGTGACAGCCGTCGATATCGACGAGGTCACCAGTGCCTGCGCCAAACACAACCTGGCGGGTTTCCCGAGCGCACGGACTCTGTGCGGCGACGTGCTGGACCTGGATCTGGGCGAGTACGACGGCGCTTTTGCGGACCCCGGGCGCAGATCGGCAAGAGGAAGGACCTTCGATCCGAGGGACTACACCCCGCCGCTCGACCGAATCCTGGAGATTCGTCGGATCGTGCCAGCTCTCGGGGTGAAGGTCGCCCCAGGCATCGCGTACGAGGAGCTACCGGAAGACGCTCACGCGCAGTGGGTTTCCGTCGACGGGAGCGTCGTCGAAGCGGGACTGTGGTTCGGTCCGCTCGCGGACCACCCGGGCCGCAGTGCGCTGGTGATCACGGGCGAAGGGATGACGGAAGTTTCGGCAAGCGATGATCCTCGTGCACCCGCGAAGCATGTCCCCGCCGAGGAGCTGGGACAGTATCTCTACGAACCGGACGGAGCAGTAATCCGCAGTGGTGCGGTGGCGGAGGTGTCACGGCGACTTAACGCGCCGCCGGTGTCGGAGGGAATCGCATACCTGAGTGGGGACACCCTCGTACAAACCTCGCTGGCCACGGCATTCCGGGTCTTGGACGTTGTTCCGATCAAGAGGGTGCGCGAATATCTGCGCGCCCGTCAGGTCGGGTCGGTTGAGATTCTGAAGCGCGGGACGGACATTGTGCCGGACCAGTTCAGAAAGTCGCTGAGGCTGAAGGGGCAGAACTTCGCAACCATTATCTTGACGCGGTTGAAGGGGAAGCATTCGTGCTTGGTCGTTGAGCGCGTCGGCTGGTGAGGTGTCGATGAGTTCCCGGGGTCTCTGGTCCCCAGGTTCTTGGTTCATACTGGTGAGAGACCTAGAGGAACTAGATGTTGGCCCCGAGGAACTAGATGTTGGAGAGTGCGATGAGTGACGAGGTCCGGGATCTTCCCGATGCGATACGGAAACTGGCTGGCGGTCTGGTGGTTTCGTGTCAGGCGCCAGACGGAAGCCCGATGCGTGATTCGTACGTGATGGCGAAAGTCGCCGAGGCTGCGTTGATGGGTGGGGCGGTGGGACTGCGGGTCAACAGTCCGGAGGATATCCGTGCGGTCAGAGAGGTGTCAGACGCTCCCATCATTGGCCTGTACAAGACCATGGGGAAGAACCGGCCGATCATCACCCCGGACTTTGAGAAGGCCGCGGCGCTTGTCGAAGCGGGCGCCAGCATCGTTGCAGTTGATGCGACGAACGAGGTGCTGGGGGACGACTTCTCGCTCATTTCGAGGGTTAAGCGGGAACTCGGGGTTCCCGTCATGGCTGACGTTTCGACGCTGGACGAGGGAGTGCGAGCGGACCAGGTGGGCGCCGACATCGTTGGGTCGACCCTGTCTGGCTATACCCCGGAGACAAAGCCAACGCCGGACCTGCCCGATCTCGAGCTTATCCGCGCACTGACGGCACGCGGAATTACGGTAATTGCCGAGGGACGCTACCGCACACCTGAGCAAATGAGCCAGGCGTTTGAGGCCGGTGCCTATTCAGTGGTGATCGGTGGGGCAATTACTGACCCGCTGAAGACGAGCGCCATCTTCGTCTCAGCTACCCCTCGGGCGAACGGCTGAGACGGTGCTGCTCGGCATTGACATCGGAGGGACCAAGACTTCCGGGTCGCTGGTGACGGACGAGGGCGATCTGGTAGGGTCCCCAGCTAAACTGCCCACCCCTGCCGCGCAGGGTTCCAAAGCGATCCTTGAGACGGCCGGGAACGTGGCGCGCACCCTTCTCGACGGGCTTGCAGGGTCCGTAACGTCGGTCGGAGTTGGAGCTGCGGGAGTGATCAGCCCCAACGGCGTCGTCGTCAGCGCCACTGATCTTCTTTCGGGCTGGGCCGGAACAGACATCGCTGGATCGCTGTCGGCTTCGCTCGGGATCCCCGTGCGTGCACTCAACGACGTGCATGCTGCCGCTGTGGGCGAGGCCGCTGTGGGCGCGGGCCGAGGCTACCGGCGGGTCCTCGTCGTCGCGGTCGGAACTGGAATTGGCGGCGCTTTCGTGCAAGATGGAACGCTGGACGTGGGCCCGGGAAACATCGCGGGATCGGTTGGGCACGTGTTTGTTCCGCGAGGCGACGGAAGACTTTGTTCTTGCGGAGTCGCCGGACACGCTGAGGCCTACGGAAGTGGGCCGTCGATCGAAAGTATCTACAGAGAATGGGGCGGTGAGCCTCTTGATTTGCGTCAGATTGAGGCCCGAATGCTTGAGGGGGAGGATCTAGCGGATCGCGCTATTGCACAGGGAGCCGAGGCTCTGGGGCAGGCGCTGGGCGCGGCGGCGAATATGGTTGATCCCGACTGCATCGTGATTGGCGGGGGCGTCGCCAACATGGGTGAACCATATTTGGATGCTGTGCGAAGCGTGTATCGGACCTGCGTGTTGCCGTCGGCTCGGAACCTGCCGGTTGTGCCAGCCAAGTTGGGAGTCAGCGCCGCAATAGTGGGGGCCGCGCTTTGGTCGAGTCGGGCTGGCTAAGCTACTCGCCGGTGACGATCGGGACTCCAGTCTGATCGGCGGCGTTTTGCAGTGGGCCGAGGTCGGTGACGTTAGAGAAACCCGCGTGCTCCATTAGTGCCGTGACCTGACCCGAACGGTTTCCGGATCGGCAGTAAACGATGTATTCAGCGTCTGGATCAAGGTTTTCAAGTGCTGCAGGAACCGCTCCGGCATTGAAGTCAATGTTCTGCGCGCCGTCCAGGTGCCCCTCCGCGAACTCCTCCGGGGTACGAACGTCAAGGATGATTACATCGGATGCGGGAGCCGACTCTTCGCTGGTCGATGTTTCTCCGGCGCTAGTAGCGTCTTCGCTGGTGGTCCCCGATGAGCATCCGCCCAGGCCGAGTGCGAGTGCAGCGATGGTGAGGGGTATTAGCAGGCGACGCATAACGTTTCTTTCTGTTGCTTGTTCCGGTCAGTTGGTCTTTGAAACGGTGCTTTGGGCGTCCTTCTCTGGAACGTCTGGCACCTCGCAGGTTCCGCCGGGGCAGTACATCGGCTCTTGTTTGCTAAAGAGCGTTTGTAGCTTGCAGCCAACACAAATCCCGAACGCGGATTCGAGGAAGAGCAGTGTTACGCACACGCCGCAGATAGCCATCGTCACCCAGAACGGCGCCGAAAGTAAACCCATTGTTACGCATGATATCGCGGCGATCAGCAGTCCCATCCACCAAGCGAACTCTTTTTGAGGAGCTCCGACCCATTCGGGTTGCTGGCCACGAACCACCAGGCGCCCTAGCGCCATTGTTGGCGACCAGCGGTCACCGGCAATCAGCCTGACCGCCATGTCAAACATGAACAACATGCCAAACGGTTTGAGAGCGGCCGCGTCCCCTGTATGCAGGGCGTTTGAGTAGGCAAGGATGCCGACCAGGAACAGAATCCCGGCTGCAGCCCGTGCGGCACGTTCGTTGATCACCGGGATTTGGTATCCCGGAATGATTCGGCCGACGGTGGGTTCAGTCGTCATCTGCTAGTCGGGGGTGCTATCGGCGGCACTTGCAGCGCTGAGAGTCCGGGACTCCGGCGAGCGCCTGCTCGACATGCTGGCCGCAACCGTCCCAGGTGGTCTTTCCGCACTTGGGGCAACGAACTTGGTAACACATAACTATGACTCCTCTAAGGGAAAGAATCTGACGTTCTAGATGTTACCCCAGGGGGGTATCAAAAAGTCCAGCCGAAAGCGGGATTCCGGCCCCCGATGAGTTGCCAATCACAGGGGCACCGGGGTTTGGTGCCAGAATCCGAGGTGTCGGCGAGCGAATCGTTGCCGAGGCCTCTAGTTTTGGCATTGATCCTTCGGCCAATTCACGTTTATGCGGCAATATAGGACCATGATCGAGCCCATCACTGGAGACGAGGCGGCCCTCGCCATCTCAGGACTTGTTGCTGCGGTCGATGGGGTTCGAGGACGACTGGTGGCCACCACTCTTCCCCTCGAAGGTGCCGGAGTTGAAGCCGCCCGCACTCGTCGACAGCAGATTATCGACCAGATCGACGACTACCTGCTACCACGCTTGCGTAGCGAGGGTGCGCCGTTGTTGGTGGTAGTTGGTGGCTCGACCGGGGCCGGCAAGTCCACTCTCGTAAACTCGCTACTCGGAGAGCCGCTCACGACTCCCGGAGTGCTGCGCCCCACGACACGTTCGCCCGTTCTGGTCTATCATCCGGCGGACAGCCCCTGGTTTGCACCGGAGAGGATCCTGCCGAACCTTGTGCGCGTCCCCACCTCTCGGGGCGAGATTAACTTAGGAGGGATGCACGAGGGAACTACCCCCGCCGGTGTTCGCGCGCTACGACTGGCACCGTTCGCAGGGATGCCGCCGGGACTGGCGCTGTTGGATGCCCCCGATATTGACTCGGTCGAGGAGGGCAACCGCCAACTTGCCACGCAACTTTTGGCCGCCGCTGACCTGTGGTTGTTCGTTACTACGGCCGCTCGTTACGCGGACGCGGTGCCCTGGGAGTTGTTGCGTGAAGCGGCAGACAGGCACGCGCAGGTTGCCCTCGTTATTGATCGAGTGGACCCCGGGGCTGAGGCGGTTGTCGCCGATTTGCGGCGGATGATGGATGAGAATGGATTGCAGGATGCGCCGCTCTTCGCGGTGCCCGAGAGTGACCTCGACGAAGAGGGAATGGTGCCTGCGCTCGCGGTTGCTGAAGTGGCGGGTTGGCTCACGGACCTGGGTGGAAGTCCGGGGGCGCGCGCTGACGTTGCTGTGGCGACCCGCGACGGTGTGGTCGGTGACCTAACCTCGTCCGTTCGTGAAGTCGCGGCTGCCGCAGACGGGCAGGCCGAGTCTGCCGGGCGACTTGAGGATATTGTGCGTGTTGCTTACGGAGACGCATTGGCGCAGATTGAACGGGCCACCTCGGACGGGGCGATGCTTCGCGGGGAGGTGCTGACCCGATGGCAGGACTTCGTTGGTGCCAGCGATTTGATGCGATCTATCGAACGAGGCGTTAGTAGCGTCCGCGACAGGATCACCGGCTTCTTCAAGGGTGGCAAAGCGGACGTGCAACCCGTGGAATTGGCCCTTGCTCAAGGACTAGAGGCAGTGACGATTGATGCGATTGAGGGAGCTCGGGAGCGAGTTCGATCCGCGTGGCGCAGCGACCCGGCTGGGTCTGGGTTGGTCATCGACTCCGGTGCAACGGCGGGCGTAACGGGCGCTAGTACCTCCGAGATGCGAGTCGCCGTGGCTGAGCAGATCCGAGCATGGCAGGACGACGTGCTTGAGATTGTTTCGACCCAGGGAGCAAGCAAGCGCGGTGTCGCACGGGGATTGAGCTACGGGGTCAACGCGTTGGCTGTTGCTTTGATGCTGGTCGTGTTTGGGGCCACCGGTGGCCTAACCGGAATTGAGCTGGGGATAGCGGGAGGCACTGCGGTTCTCGCACAGAAGATGCTTGAGGCGGTATTCGGTGATGACGCGGTACGAAAGCTAACAACGGAAGCGTCCGCAAAACTGAATCGGCGGCTGGGTGGTCTGCTTGAGGTCGATGCGGCGATAGCGATGAATGTGGTTGAAGCGCTGGGTATCTCGGATCGTATTGGTGACGAACTGCGGGCGTCCGCGGATCAACTCACTCGGGCGGATGCTGCGGAGAGAGTGGCGAGGGAGACGAGGCCGCTAGATTCGTCCTCCTTCCCGACACCTGCATTGCGCGGGGCGGATCTGAGAGGAACGCCTACGACCTGGCTGAGTGATGAAGCCTCACCTGAGCCTTCTGCGAGTGAGCGGCCCAAGAAGAAGGCTCCGTTTTGGAAGCGATTGCTCGGAGGAGCAGAGTAATGGCTCGCCCGACGCTTGACGCTCGAGTCCAAGCGCTACGAGTTGCGATTGACGCGTGTGAGGACCGACTTCCTGCCGAAGACTTGAGACAGGCTCAAGAGGCACTGTCACGCGCGGAAGAGCGGTCACAAATGTCGGCGGAGCACACGGTTGTTGCACTTGCCGGGTCGACCGGGGCGGGGAAGTCCGCGATCTTCAATCAGCTGGTGGGTGCTGATATTGCCGTGACGGGGAGGCAGCGTCCAACGACGGCCTATCCGATGGCGGTGGTCGCCGAGAGCGGTGATATCGCGGCGGGATCGGATGCGCTTCTTGAGTGGCTCGGGGTCCAGGAAAGGTACGACGTGCCAGTGACCAGAGAGCACCCGAGCGGATTGATTCTTTTAGATTTACCGGACCATGATTCGGTCGTGGCTGAGCATCGGCTACGGGCCGATCGAGTTACGGAACGAGCCGATTTGCTGATCTGGGTGGCAAATCCGCAGAAGTATGCGGATGGGGTTTTGCACAACGAATATCTCTCGGAGCTGATTGGTCACGATGAAGCCGTGGTGGTTTTGCTGAATCAGATCGACCGTTTGGAGGCTTCGCAGGCGCGTGCAGTTGTGGCGGACTTGGAGCGTTTGGTTCGCGCGGATGGACTGAAGGCCAGAGTTCTAGGGACTTCGGCGATTACGGGTCAGGGATTGGACGAGGTTCAGAGCCTGATTTCGCGGGCGGTAACCAAGCGGGAAGCCGCGGTTGCTCGCAAGGCGGCGGATGTGAGAGCGGCGGGCCAGAGGCTGCTGGACTCGATGCCGAGGGAAGTGACCTCGGACGCGGAGTTGAAGAAGGCGCGAGCCGCGCTGATGGCGACTTTGGATGACGCGGCCGGGATTCCACTGGTCGTTGAAGCAGTGAAGAAGTCGGCTGTGCGTGATGCAGTGGGTAAGACGGGTTGGCCGCCGGTCCGATGGATTCGGAAACTCAGGACCGACCCGTTGCGGGCACTCGGACTTAGGGGTGGCTCGGCAGTGCGGAGTCGCAGCGCAGATTCTGCATCTGGGACGAGTCAGGCCTCAACTGCAACTTCAGCAATGGGAAAGCAATCGGGATCACTACGGCGGGGTAGCGGGTTTGTGTTCGACTCTGCGGGTGAGTCTGGGTCAAAGGCAGTTCCGCCAACCCGGCGACCGTTGGGGTCGTTGCCGGGAAGCGGTGTGTTGTCCTCCGGCGCTGTGCGTCACTCGAGTCTTGACGGGGTCAATGCTGGGTCCGGCGAGTTGGTGCGCAGTTCGCTCCCGACGGCATCTCCTGCGGTCAAGGCTCGGGTTGCTTCGGCGACTCGCGCTTACGTCGAGGTGGCTTCGCGCTCGTTGCCTCCGCTGTCGAGTGAGGGCTTGAATGCTCGGGCGGTAGCGGCGGCGGGGAGTATCCCGGATGACCTCGACCGAGCCGTGGTACGCACGGTTCAGGTGAAGCAACCGGTGTGGTGGAGAGCTGCAGATTTCCTGCAGTGGGTATTCTTAGCGGTTGCAGTGGCTGGCGGCTTGTGGCTGGCGGGTATCGCGTTAATGGAGTATCTGCGGATGCCGACTGAAGGGCTGATTCCCACTCTTGAAGTCAGAGGGTTTGTGATGCCGTGGCCCACGCTCTTGCTGTTGGCTGGGATCGCGGCGGGACTGCTATTGGCCTTGATCAGCCGGTTGTTCGCACAAGTAGGCGCGAACCGTCGAGCCAATCGAATTGGCAAGCAACTGCGGGCGAGTGTCGAAGCCGTGGCAGAAGCTCAGATCCTTGGAGAGGTGAGCGCCGAGTTGGAGCGAATGACAACGGCAAGCAGGGCAGCAAAGATCGCGGCGGAGTGACCCGAACTGCTGGGTTGTCCCGAGTTACGTCCTGTTGCCCTCTACACGCCATGCGACTTATGCGAGACTGCTCTCGCGCACCCCATACGGTGTGCGCAACCCGGGTTATGTGCCTTGCGCACCCCGTATTAGGTGCGCAACCCAGATCGTCGCAGAAAAAGTGATGGCTCACTTCGTATCTTCTAGTCCTGCAGTTGCCCTGGGAAATCACGGCGTTCATGGAGCACACGCACGATCTCGATATGTTCCTCCAGGTCCAGATAGAAAACCAGGTACGGAAGCCCATCCTCTGCCCCGTGTATAGTCGCTTGTTTGCTGGCTCCATATGTGAACGATGTCGGTCCAAGACCGGGATTCCTAGAAATGCGGTCTTCAGTTTCGCGAAGAGAACGTACGAACCTCTCAGCGACTTTGTCGCCGGCTTCATCTGTGTACCAGGCGACTATCGAGAAGTAGTCGTTGGTTGCCAGTTGGTGCCACCTAACCTCTTTGTTCATCGATCATCCGTAGAGCTTCGGCGTGGATCTCGTCGCTTGTCTTGTCGACAAGAGGCGAGTTGATCCCGTCCAGGATCTTTTGCCGGAAGATGGCTTCTTCGCGTCGCTCTCGGATCATCTGGCGAATGTACTCGCTCACCGAGGTGTAGGCACCTTCGGTCACCTCATGTTCAACGAACTCTTTGAGGTCGTCGCTAAGAGAGATGTTCATTGTCGCCACGCTCCGATTCTAGGTCACATGACAATCTTTGTCATAGATCCCGGGGGTCGAGGTAGTCTCCTTCGATTTCAGAACACCGAGTATGAACCACCACTCTGACGAGTTCGGCTCTGTTGCGCCAGGCTTGCCGCAAATGCACCTCGTGCTACCTACATCTATGCTGGTGCAGTGGAAATGACGGAGTTCTCGTGCCAGTTCGAGCGGATGACGTTGCCTCATGCCCTGGAGATTGCGAACGAGTGGAGGTACCCAGAACCCTTTGACTTCTACAACGCTGACGCGGATCTGGAAGACTATGAAGAGTTCATCAGCCCGAATAGATGGCCTGTTGTGTTTGAGGCATGCTTCCACAACGAAGAGCTTGTCGGATTCTTCAGCGCTAACGTTGAAGACTTGGTAGCAGAACTCGGGGTAGGGCTACGCCCCGATCTGACGGGGTGGGGGCGAGGACGAGGGTTCATTGAGTCGTCGTTGTCACGTCTTCTGGAACTGGAGCCTCACTTGGAACAGGTGACGCTCATGGTTGCTGAGTTCAATGAACGAGCCATACGAACTTACAAACGTTGTGGGTTCGAGATCACTGGGACCCACAAGCAAGAGACCAACGGCGGCGAATACCAGTTCGTGGATATGCGCCTACCCCTCAGGTGAAAACTCGCTCGGGGTTTGCTAGACAACTCCGCCCGGAACGGATCGCGGACCCTAAACGTCACGTGACCTAGATGAGTGGCCTCGTGAATGAGGATCGCACTCGTCCATGCCAACGCCAGCCGCGGCCGCGTTGTGAGTGTCCTCGTGAATGAGGATCGCACGCTTAGGAGTCTTTGGGTAGATCCCCGCTTTGTGCGTAGTTCCTACACCTGCCACTGTGAACAAAAGCGACTACATCACAAATATATATGCAAACGCATCTAATGCCACTAGGATTGCTTTCAGAAGGCGTCCATCCTCTATCGAAGCTCAGCGAGATGCGGATAGGAGGCAGGACGCAAGCAAAAGGCGGCGCTTGCCAGCAGGAGGCTTGGAGCCTGGCTCTGAGAGTGTTCGCGATAAGGAGCAACCATGGAATTCGGAATCTTCTCCGTCAGTGACGTCACCCGCGATCCCACCACGGGTCAAACCCCCAGTGAGGCAGAGCGGATAGATGCCCTTGTCACCATTGCGAAGCACGCAGAAGAGGTTGGTCTCGATGTCTTTGCCATCGGTGAGCATCACAACCCACCCTTTTTCTCCTCAAGCCCGACAACGTTTCTTTCATACATTGCGGCGCAGACCAAGACACTCAAGCTCAGTACCTCGACCACGCTGATCACCACCAATGACCCGGTGCGTATCGCCGAGGAATACGCCATGCTTCAGCATCTTTCCAAGGGCCGCATGGACCTGATGCTTGGACGAGGTAACACAGTTCCCGTCTACCCCTGGTTCGGTCAGGACATCCGCCAAGCACTGCCCTTGGCACTGGAGAACTACAACCTCCTCCATCGCCTGTGGCGGGAGGACGTAGTTGATTTCGAGGGCCGATTCCGCGCTCCGCTTCAAGGCTTCACCTCGACCCCGCGACCCCTCGATGATGTACCACCTTTCGTCTGGCACGGCTCCATCCGCACTCCAGAGATCGCTGAGCAGGCGGCATTCTACGGTGACGGCTTCTTCTCGAACCACATCTTCGCCCCGTCCGAACACTCACTGCGTTTGGTCAACTTCTACCGCCAACGCTTCGAACACTACGGGCACGGCAAGGCGAAGCAGGCAATCGTCGGTCTTGGCGGGCAGACTTTTCTTGCCAAGCGATCCCAGGACGCAGTCGAAGGGTTCCGCCCCTACTTCAACGAGGCCCCGGTCTACGGCTACGGACCTAGCCTGGAGCGTTTCATGGACCAAACTCCTCTTTCCGTTGGTAGTCCGCAGGAGGTCATCGATAAGACCCTGACGTTCCGTGAGACGTTTGGGGACTACCAACGCCAGATGTTCCTCATTGACCACGCTGGACTGCCGCTGGCGACTGTCCTTGAGCAACTTGACCTGTTGGGAGAAGAGGTTGTTCCCGTCCTGCGCCGTGAACTCGATGCCAAGCGGGACTCTGAGGTTCCCGCGACTGCGCCCAGCCACGCGCAGTTGGTGGAGGCGAAGTATGGCGGCAGTGAACCTCGTCAACCTCGTCCGAATCCGAACAGGGGAGACAACGTAACTGGTGGTTCACCGTACCAGGACACGGAACTGGTTCGGGAGTAGAAATGGCAGAGTACGACCGGACGCAGGTCCGGCTGGCGAGTGAGGCGTGGGAAGCCGTTATGACGGCCCACGCCAAGCTGGTAACCACATTCGCGGCCGAGGGTATGTTCGACGAGGTCAGCATGCGCGAGTACGACGTCCTCTACACGCTCAAGAAGGCGGGCGTTCCGCTGAGGCTGGGGGAGGTGCAGGAGGGAGTTCTGCTTAGCCAACCCGCCCTCTCCCGTCTGGTTGACCGGATGGTCGCGCGTGGTCTGCTGGCACGTTGCGGGGATGAGGAGGACCGGAGAGCTGTCCGGATTTCCCCTACCGACGAGGGTGCCTCGTTACAGAAACGAATCGGCAAGGCACACGCGGCCAGCATCGCCAGAGAGCTGTATGCGGTGCTGACCCCCGAGGAAACAGAACAGTTACGGACGATAGCCGCAAAGTTAGGGGGCCAACGATGAGCAAACAGATAGATCGACAAGAAGATCGAAGTGAACCGCTAGAGAGTGCCGAGCCATGGGTTGGCGCTTCGGTGCATGTGCGGAGCAACGAGGAGGCAGTGTATGTCTGACAACAAGAGTCTGGTTGTTGTCTCTGCGGGAGCCAGTGACCCCTCAAGCACGGCGATGCTCGCCAGCCGTACCGCAGAGCGGGTCCGTGCGATAGCGGCCGCTCGCGGGATCGAGTTCAAGACAGTCGGCATCGAAATCAGAGCCCTCGCCCGCGACATCGCAGATGCGCTTGTCACGCAGTCCGTTTCGGACGAACTCCAGGGCGCTTTCGATGCAGTACGGGACGCAGATGCTCTGATCGTATCGACGCCTGTCTACAAGGCGGGACCCAGCGGGCTCCTCACCGCCTTCTTCCAGGGGCTCGACAACGACGTGCTGATTGGAACCCCGACAATCCTTGCTGCGACGGCGGGGACTGCACGGCACGCGCTGGTCGTCGATGAACAGTTGCGCGGACTCTTTGCGTATATGCGCGCGGCGATCGTGCCGACGGCATTGTTTGCGGCGCCCGAGGACTGGGGCAGCGGGATGAATGAACGCCTTGACCGTGCGGCGACTGAACTCGTTGCCCTTGTCGAGGGTGGTTTCCGGAACGCGGTGCGCGACGCCGGTTGGGGCAGCTACCAGCACAGCTACGGCAGTGCGGGTGGAACGGAACTCGGCATTGACCTCGACACCGATCTGATGCGCCTGGCAACGGGCGGTTAGCGGTTCACCGGGGTGATTTCTTCTATTCTTCCCTCGTTCATCCGGGCGATGTCGTCGGCAACCGTCTCGGCCTCCTCGGGGTCGTGGGTCACGTAGATCGCGGTCATGTTCCCCTCGTGCAAGAGGGTACGAAGGTCGTCTGCCAACCGCTCGCGGAGGTTTCGGTCAAGGGATGAGAGCGGCTCATCAAACAGCATCAGCCGGGGTGACCTAGCCAGCAGTCGCGCGAGCGCCACCCGCTGTGCCTGGCCCCCCGACAACGAGCCGATGGTTCGTTTCTGATATCCCGGCAGTCCAACCAGTTCGAGGACTTCTGCAACCCGTGCATCGCGAATCTCGCGGCTCGTCCCCCATTCGGTTCCCTTCAGTCCGTAAGCTACGTTCCCCCCAACATTCCGGTGCGTGAACAGTTGCCCGTCCTGGAACATCATTCCGAAGCCGCGCTCATGGGTTGGAATACGGTCGAGGTCTTGTCCATCCCAGGCCACTGAACCAGAGGTCAGTGGCTCTAGACCCGCTATCGCCCGCAGCAACGTCGACTTCCCACACCCAGACGGCCCCAGCAGAGCCAGGGATCGGCCCGGCGCCAGGTGAAAACTCACGTCGCGCACGGAATGAATTCGCTCGCGTCCCAGTCGGTATTCGACTGAGACTGAATCGACAGTAAGTCCGGCCCGCTCTGACGATTCGGGCAGTTGCATTAAAGTCATCGCATTGGTCCTGAGGTTGAGGGTTGAAGACGTTCAGCTATCGCCATCACAGTTCCTGCGGCAATTGCCAGGATCACTGAGGCAGCCACCGCCATTTCATAGTTCCCGTCCCCTGGCCTGCCCAGCAGTCGGTAGATCACGATCGGCAAAGTGGGATGATCCGGGCGGACGAGGAATGAGGTGGCCCCAAACTCGCCCAACGAGATCGCAAACGACAGTCCGGCCGCCAGGCCGACCGAGCGCAGCATCAGCGGTCCATCAATCGTCAGCAAGACCCTGGCTGGACTCGCTCCCAGCGTTGCGGCCGCCTGATGAAGACGGGGATTGATTCCGTTGAGAATAGGCAACACTGAGCGCACAACCAAAGGCGTCGCGACTAGTGCTTGGGCGATCGGAATGAGGATTAGCGAGGAACGAATATCTAGTGGCGGGCGGTCCAATGAGATCAAGAATCCGAAGCCGACCGTGACTGCGGAGACCCCGAGAGGCATCATCACGAAGGCTCCAAGAACTCCCATGGCTCGCCTGGCACTACGGCTGGCGGGCCGACGTGACAGAACAAGAGCCAGAGTGACTCCGACAAGGACGGCGATAGCCGTTGCGTCAACAGCAATGCGTAAAGAGTTGATTGCCGCATCCCAAACGTTCACCGTAAGAGCCTGGCTTCCCCTCGTCCCCAGAGCCACGTAGTTACCGAACGTCCAAGCACCATCCTTACGGAAGGAACGGATGAACATGGTCGCCAGTGGTAGAAGGATCAGGGTGCCGGTGAGCAGGGCGATGCCGACGCAGGCGCGGTCGAGGGTGTTTCCTCCTCGTCCGACCTTCAGCCGTGACGCAGGACCCGTCCCGTCCGCAAGCGTTAGAGGAGCGCTCTGCCTGCCCCGCAGCCAAGACGAGAGCCAGAAAACCAGGATCACC
>JBATQJ010000116.1:0-2559 GCA_049291975.1 Scrofimicrobium sp. | reverse complement strand
CTACCAGATCATTCAGTCGTTGGCGAATGAGGGCAAAGCTGTCCTGTTCATTTCCTCAGAGCTCCCAGAGCTTCTCGGTATCTGCGACCGCATTTACACGATGTCTCAGGGACGCATCACAGGTGAGATTGAAGCAAACGAGGCGGATCAAGAAGTCCTCATGAAGTACATGACCGTAGAAAAGGCGAAGGAAGCAAAGTGAGCAGTGACGTTAGTGCGCAGGCTGAACGTGCAGCGGAGCGCAAATCAATAAACCTGAGGGATTACGGCATCTTAGCCGCTTTGGTCCTCATCATCATCGCCTTTTCTGTTCTCACCAAAGGCACCCTTCTAGATCCCAACAACGTAGCCGCCCTCATCAAGCAGAATGCTTACGTTATGGTGCTTACCATCGGCATGACGATGGTCATCATCGCCCGACATATCGACCTGTCAGTTGGTTCGGTCGTCGCATTTGTTGGCGCCGTAGTAGCTCTGTGCATGAAGGACTTTGGAGTCAACTGGTTCCTCGCCGTCCTTATCGGTCTTTTCCTTGGGATGCTGATTGGTGCGTGGCAGGGCTTCTGGGTCGCGTATGTGGGAGTCCCAGCCTTCATTGTCACCCTGGGCGGAATGCTCCTGTTCCGAGGGCTAGCCATTATCGTCCTTGGCGGCAAGACCATTGCCGGCCTCCCCACCCAGTTCAATGACATTGCTGGCGGATCGTTCCCGGCCTTCTTCGGATACCTCGGCCAGCTAGACGTTGTCACTCTTATTATCGGCATCGTCGCGATTGTGGCGGCTGTGTATTCACAGGTGGCGGCTCGAGTAAAGGCGATCAAGACTGGAGCGGTAGTCTCGGGGAGAGCCGCGTTCGTAGTCCAGCAACTCGCGATAGTCCTTGGCGTTGGCTTCATTACTTGGCGACTCGCGCTCTCAGCGGGCGGTACGCCAATCGTCCTGGTAATCATCGGTGTACTTGTGATTGCTTACAGCTTCATCATGAACCGAACGCCATTTGGCCGGCACATCTACGCGGTTGGTGGCAACCTCAAGGCGGCGCGCCTTTCCGGTATCGACACCAAGCGCGTTGACTTCATGGTCTTCGTCAACATGGGCCTACTGGCAGCGCTCGCGGGCATCATCACCACTTCACGTGCTGGGTCCGCGGTGGCAACGGCCGGAAACATGTATGAACTGGACGCCATCGCCGCGGCGTTCATTGGTGGCACAGCGGTTTCTGGTGGCGTCGGCAAGATCAGTGGAGCGATCATCGGTGCACTGGTAATGGGCGTTCTGAACATGGGTCTTTCGATCCTCAACGTTGATCCATCATGGCAGATGGCGATCAAGGGTATCGTCGTGATCCTGGCGGTCGCCGTCGACCTTGCGTCCCGTCGCCGCACGGGTGCCGTCTCTTAGTACCGACTCCAACGAAAACCGCAGCAAGATAGCAGGAAGAAGAGAGCAATAATGGTTCGTAAACCACAGCCCAGTGACAAGTTCACCTTTGGTCTTTGGACCGTCGGGTGGAACGCAGTTGATCCGTTTGGTGTGGGTACCAGGGACGTCCCTGAGCCTTGGGAACTGGTAAAGGGTCTAGCCGAAGTCGGAGCCTATGGCTTCACTTTCCATGACAACGACGTGTTCCCGTTCGATGCGAGCGACGCAGAGCGTGCAGAGCGCATTGCAAAGGTCAAGCAAGCCGCAGACGAGACTGGCATGGCGATCCCGATGATTACCACCAATACGTTCACCCATCCAGTTTTCAAAGATGGTGGCCTGACGAACAACGACCGGGACATCCGTCGATATGGCCTAAGGAAGGTCATGCGCAACGTAGACCTCGCCGCTGAGCTCGGTGCCAACGTGTTCGTTATGTGGGGTGGCCGTGAGGGCATGGACTATGACTCGTCCAAGAACCTCAACGCGGCATTCGACCGGTACAAGGAAGGCCTAGACACGATTGCGGGCTACATCAAGGAGAAAGGCTACGACCTGAAGATTGGCCTGGAGCCGAAGCCGAATGAGCCCAGGGGTGACATTTTCTTGCCTTCAATCGGTCACGCAATGGCCCTCATCGCTGAACTGGATAACGGAGACATCGTCGGTCTCAACCCAGAAGTAGGTCATGAGCAGATGGCAGGCCTGAACTACACTCACGGCATCGCCCAGGCACTCAACGCTGGCAAACTGTTCCACATTGACCTTAACGGTCAGTCAGGCATCAAGTACGACCAAGACAAGGTGTTCGGACACGGGGACCTTTCCTCGGCCTTCTTTACCGTCGATCTGATTGAGAACGGGTTCGCTGGACAGCCGAATGGCCCTCGTTATGATGGCCCCCGCCACTTCGATTACAAGCCGGCGCGCACCGAGGGCATGGTGGGTGTGTGGGAGACCGCGGCGGCCAACATGGAAATGTACCTGATGCTGAAGGAGAAGGCGGAGGCGTTCCGAGCCGACCCGAAGACGCAGGAACTGATGGCGCAGGCGAAGATCCCTGAGCTTGCTGTCCCAACCCGGGATGCGTCGGAGTCGTACGAGGATTTCCTCGCGGATCGCTCCTCATTCGAAGAC
>JBATQJ010000115.1:0-15273 GCA_049291975.1 Scrofimicrobium sp. | reverse complement strand
GAGTACCACAGCGGAATCGCAGGAAGCTGCTCAAGAAGGATTTCCTGTGCCTCTTGTAGCTTGGCGTTACCTTCTTTAACCGTCTTCGCAGCGGCAGCGTCGTTGAACAGGGCGTCTACATCAGGGTTCGAGTAGTCGCCGTCGTTCGAGCCAGCGCCGGTACCGTATAGCGGGCCGAGGAAGTTACCCAGAGCCGGGTAGTCTGCCTGCCAGCCGGTGCGGAACGCGGTCTGGATGGTGCGCTCAGTGACCTCGCCACGCAGGGTCTTGAAGTCCGGGTAAGGTGCGCCAAGCGCATCGATGCCCAGGTTGTTGACCAGCTGGTTCGTCACGGCGTCAACCCACGCCTGGTGACCGCCATCAGAGTTGTAAGCAATCTCGAAGGTTCCGGTCCAGGGGCTGATTGCATCAGCCTGTGCCCAGAGTTCCTTAGCGCCGTCCGGGTCGAAGTCAACGTTCACAGCGTTCTTCAGGTTCGCGTCGTATCCGGCGATAACTGGCGAAGTGAAGTCGCGTGCCGGGGTGCGGGTACCGGAGAAGATTGCGGTGGTTACCTCTTCGCGGTTGATTGCACGCGAGATTGCCTCGCGACGCAGGATGCCCTCTTCACCGGAGAAGTGCTCAAGGCGCTCGGGGATGGTGAAGGACTGGAAGACTGCGGCGGGCTGGTTCACAGCGCGGTCACCAAGTTCTTCCTCAAACGAGGCCAGCGCCTCATCCGGGATGGCGTCAAGGACATCAAGCTGGTTCGACAGCAGATCCGCGTATGCAGCGGACTGGGTCGGGTAGAAGATGAAGTCGATGCCAGCATTCTTTACCTGGCGGTCGCCCTTGTAGGCCTCGCTCGGGACAAGTTCAATGCTCTCGTCGTGAACCCATCCGGCGTCGCCAACCTTGTAGGGGCCGTTGCCAATCGGGTTCTCGCCGCCCGCGGTCGGATCATCAAGGGTTGACTGGGGGAGCGGGAAGAAGGCCGAGTAGCCCAAACGCAGCGGGAAGTCCGACTCCGGCTGCTTCAGGGTTACCTTGAAGGTGGTATCGTCGACGACCTCAAGGCCGGACATCGTATCGGCGCCCTCTTCGAGTTCACCGTCGTCGTTGGTGCCAGCGATCGGTGCGAAGAAGTACGCAGAGAGGTGTTTGTCCTTTGATCCAAGGGTCCAGGCATCAACGAAGGAGCTTGCGGTGACGGGCGTGCCGTCAGAGAAAGTCTGGCCTTCCTTGAGCTTGATGGTGTAAACCTGCGAATCCTCGGTCTCGATGGATTCAGCCATGTCATTCTTAACCGAACCGTCAGCCGCGTAGTAAGTCAGACCGGCGAACAGCAGATCGATGAGCTTACCGCCGCCGACCTCGTTCGTGTTGGTCGGAATCAGCGGGTTCTGTGGCTCGGTGCTGTTGGCAATAATCTTTTCGCCGGACGCTGCAGGTGTTTCTTCACTCTGCGCGTCTCCGGATCCACCAGACTCAGCGCTTGTGTTTCCACCGGATGAGCAGGCTGTCAGCGAGAGTGCCAAGACGGCCGGAATGGCTAGCCATGAGCTCCTCTTAAGCTTCATAGTCCCTCCTTCAGGGCTCTAGGACGGACGCATTTGGCGTCCGGTTTTCAGAGACGACAGTAGATAGGACGTGATTCCCTCGGGTGGTGATACCAAAATACGGGCACGTAATTCACCCAACGAAGATGTATCACAGCAGGTCAAAGGCAGTTTTGGGAGTTATGTTGCAGTATGGTCTCAACCATTTGCCTGTTAGGTGTATCACGCGAACTCGATTCATGGACCGAGGGAACGTGATTCACCGGCCCAGGGAAGGTCATCTGCGACTAGGAAACAAGGGTGCGCGTGGCCGAAGGGCGGTCCGCAGTGCTGGATTCACGAAAGCCCAAATAGGATTGTGTGCGTGAGAGTAATCAACCTGCGCGACCAGAGCCCGACCGATATTGATGCTGTGCTTCCGCGTCCAGAGATGGACATTAGTGCCGCCATCAAGGTCGTCGGACCGATCCTCGAGAAGGTTAAGGATCACGGGGGAGAGGCGCTACGCGAACTCTCCGAGAGGTTTGACGGAGTGGCTGCGCAGAACCTGCGAGTGCCGCGTCAGGCAATGAGAGACGCCTTGGTCCGCCAACCTCAAGAACTCACGGATGCCCTGTCAGTGGCAATCGCCAACGCCACCAAAGCCCACCGGGCTCAGCTTCCGACTGAAGTGGTGTCCGAGGTCGTCCCGGGAGGGTTTGTTTACCAACGCTGGGTTCCGCTGAACCGGGTTGGGTTATACGTGCCGGGCGGACTAGCGGTGTATCCCTCGTCCGTCGTGATGAACGTGGTGGCGGCGCAGGTCGCCGGCGTTGGGTCGCTGGTTGTCGCTTCACCACCCCAGAAGGAGTTCGGCGGCCTACCGCACCCCTCAATCCTTGCGGCGTGCGAGATGCTTGGAGTAACCGAGGTGATCGCGGTTGGTGGCTCTCAGGCGATTGCTGCGATGGCGTACGGCTTCGCTGACAAAGACTACGTCTGCGAGCGCGTCGATAAGGTGACTGGCCCTGGCAACATCTATGTGGCGGCAGCTAAGAGGGCCGTCCAGGGCGTTTGCGGTATTGACGCTGAGGCCGGGACAACCGAGATTGCGATTCTGGCGGATGAGGGGGCCAACCCCGCGTTCGTGGCAGCCGACCTCATTTCTCAGGCAGAACACGATCCGGCGGCAGCCTCAGTTTTGGTGACTGACAGCTTGGAGCTAGCGGACGCCGTTCAAAACGAACTGGCCGTCCAGGTCGAGGCCGCCCCAAACCGAGATCGTATTCGACAGGCGCTGGAGGGACCGCAGTCGGCGGTTGTGCTCACTCGTGATATTGAGCAGGCAACGACCGTGATTGAGAGGTACGGGCCGGAGCACCTTGAGGTCGTTACCAAAGACGCACTTGAGCGGTCGTTGTCGATCAGGAATGCAGGGGCCATCTTTGTTGGCGACTACTCACCGGTTCCTCTCGGTGACTACGTGGCCGGATCAAATCACGTTCTGCCGACTGGTGGAACGGCGAGGTACTCGTCCGGCTTGAACTCAACGGTCTTTCTTCGAAGCATCCAGGTAATCGACTATGACCGAGATGCATTGGACGGGCTGACGGACTCGTTGGTGACACTCGCGAAAACCGAGAAACTGCCCTCGCACGGCACTGCGGCAACGATTCGCCGGGAATCCGGTGCGCGCGGGCAGAAACCAGCGGCGCAGACGATCTCGCTGCCCGTTCGCGAAGACCTTCGTGAGGTTGAGCCGTACGGTGCCCCGCAACTCGACGTGCCCGTCAGGCTCAATGTCAACGAGAACCCGTATGAGCCAAGTGACGAGGTGACCGCTTCCATCACAGAGGCCGTCAGGGTTGCATCAAAGCGCCTCAATCGCTACGCCGACCGAGATGCTTTGGGGCTACGCGAAGCGCTCGCGGACTACGTCTCACGTGAGTCCGGAGTTCGCGTTGATCCCGCACATGTATGGGCGGCCAACGGATCGAATGAGATCATGCTCCAGATGCTGCAAGCCTTCGGTGGTCCCGGTCGTAGTGTTTTGGTCGAAGCGCCAACGTATTCGATGTACGAGGAGTACGCCCGTGACACGTTCACCGGCTTCGTCAAGGTCGAGTCCTCAAACCTCAGTTTCGACGTAGATCTGCTGATAGATGCCATGCAAGCCGAGAGGCCGGCGGTGGTCTTTATCCCCAGCCCAAATAACCCCTCTGGAACGGCGGTTTCGAGCGAGGATCTGCTCCGAATCCTGGATGTGTCCAGACAGACGGGTCCGCTACGACACATGTTGCTCACGGGATCAAAGCCGCCAGTAGCTTCGAATGGCACTGCCGCGACTATTGTGATCGTCGATGAAGCCTATGGGGAGTTCCGTGAGCCGGGGGACCCCTCGGCCCTAGACCTGATTGCAGACAACCCTCACCTGGTGGTGACCAGAACCATGTCAAAGGCGTTTGCGGCTGCTGGTCTTCGACTCGGATACATGGTTGCTTCCCCCGAGGTCATCCGCGAAGTCATGAAAGTACGCCTGCCCTACCACCTTTCGCTACTGACTCAGGCTGCCGCCATTGCTGCCCTCGGGTCGGCGGACGCTCAGCTTCGGCAGGTGGATTCCATTCGAACTGGGCGCCAGGTTCTAGCGGAGGAACTCACCGCAATGGGGTTACAGGTGCTTCCCTCGTCCTCAAACTTCCTCTTGTTCGGCACGTTTGAGGACCGCCATGCGACGTGGCAGAAGCTCTTGGAGAGCGGAGTCTTGATTCGTGAGGTGGGACCCGCGGGATACCTGCGGGTTACAGTTGGAACAGAACACGAGAACAGGCAGTTCCTCGATGCCCTCAAGGAGGCGCTATGAGTGAGTTGAAACGGACCGCATCGCTGAGCCGCAAGACAAGCGAATCCCAGGTGAGCGTTGTAATCGACCTGGATGGGACGGGTAGGTCAAGCATTGATACCGGAGTGCCGTTCTACGACCACATGCTCACCGCCCTTGCCAAGCACTCCTTGATAGACATGGAGATTAAGGCCGTAGGGGACATCGACATTGATGTACACCACACGGTTGAGGACACCGCGATCACACTGGGCCAAGCCTTTGCTCAAGCTCTGGGCGACAAGGCAGGAATCCACCGCTATGGTGCCGGGTTTGCCCCGCTAGATGAATCACTCGCCCGATGCGTCGTGGATGTTTCCGGTCGCCCCTACTGCGTGGTGCGAGGCGAACCGGCCGGGCAGGAATATCACCTGATTGGCGGACACTACACGGGCGCTCTGACGCAGCACGTCCTGGAGTCTTTCGCTTTCAATGCGGGAATCTGCCTTCACATGGAACTGCTGTACGGGCGCGACCCCCATCACATCGTTGAGGCTCAGTTCAAAGCGCTGGCCCTTGCGTTGCGTGAGGCAGTCGCCCCGGACGCCCGAGTTGAGGGAGTTCCCTCGACCAAGGGGGCACTGTGAGTTCTGACGAACTCGGTCCTGAAGAGATGCCGGAAGCGTCATCCACAGACGAGGAATTCTGGGCGCTGGCTGAGCTGGCCTCCGAATCTGAGGACAGTGGCCCGGCGCAAGAGGATCGGCCCGAAGTGGCGAAGGGCATCGCTCGAGCGCTAGTCCTCTCACAGATTGACGCTCCGGCAGCGCTCAGCGCCGGTCTTAGCATGGTGGGAGCATCGGCTCCGGTGATCGGAATCTCTAACGGGTCGGCAGTCACCATGGAGGTGGAACAGGACGGTCCATCTGATGAAGAAGAACTCGCCATGCTACTCGGGGACGACAGGCCAATCCCCGACGCCGTTGACAAGATGGCATCCCTGGTCTCGAAAATGACCGCAGGCGGCTCCGTCGCGCTGACCTCCTGGACTTCGTCGGAAGACGAGGGAACGGAGGGCACCATCGTTGCCCGCCGTTATGTGAACGGAAAACCAGAACAGAAACTCTCCGCCGGTCTGGTGCTTGCTGGGTTGGACCCCGTGTGCGAAGAACTGCTTCTTGGCCGGGTCACCCCCGAGGAAGCCGAGGCCATTACTAAGCGAAGCCGATGGACCGGCTGGATGAAAGGACCTGGCTTTAGACCGTAGTCGGGCTAACCGGCGACACCGTAGAGCCAGATCGTAAAGACAGTAAGGACACCATGACCTACAACGCCCTGACCCTCTTACCCGCCATTGATGTTGTTGCCGGAAAGGCAGTACGTCTAACCCAGGGGGAGGCGGGTACCGAGTCAGAGTATGGCGACCCCAGAGAAATCGCCCAGCAGTTCGCGGAAGCGGGTGCCAGCTGGATTCATCTGGTGGACCTGGACGCCGCCTTTTGTAGGGGCGATAACACCAAGCTCCTAGAGGAGGTCGTGGCTGCCACAGCGCTTAACGTTGAACTCTCCGGTGGAATCAGGGGCGAGGATTCCCTTCGACGTGCCCTCAATCTGGGAGCCACACGAGTAAACCTAGGAACAGCAGCACTGGAGGATCCCGAGTGGACGGAATCGGCGATTGCACGATTCGGTGAGCAGGTTGCTGTCGGGCTCGATGTGCGCGGATCGACGTTGGCCGCTCGCGGATGGACACGCGAGGGCGGAGATCTGTGGGAGGTCCTTCGCCGCCTGAACATGGCCGGGTGCTCCCGCTACGTAGTCACCGACGTCAATCGTGACGGGATGTTGAGCGGGCCGAACCTGAGTCTTCTTGAGAAAGTCTGCGGTGCGACAGATTCCCCCGTGGTCGCCTCCGGAGGGGTCTCCGTCCTCGACGACATCGCGGCGCTCCGCACGTTGGTTCCAGTCGGGGTTGAGGGCGCGATTGTCGGTAAAGCACTGTACGCGGGACAGTTCACCCTTGAAGAGGCATTGGTGGTCGCAGAAGGACCGATGGCCCAGTCGTGAGTGATATGGGCGAATCTAGGGAACCAGGTCTTCGATCCGACGAACAGTTCACTCAGGCAATGAAGGATCTCCTGGCGATGCGACTACTGATGCGACCGGACAGACGAGATGCCGGAGAGGAACTACCGCGGACGGCTACGGCATGGGCGCTGCCGACAGATACCCCAGAGTTGGCCGCTGAAAGAACCCGAGCCCTGACGCTGGCCTTGGCCGAAGAGCGCCTAATCGTTCCCGTTAGTGTTGAGGCCGATCCAGACGATCCTGATCACAAGCCCCTCGACCCTAGTTCTTCTCCACTGAAGACCACGGACAGCCCGTACGGTCACAGCGTCGTCGCTTTCACGTCGGCTGACGAGCTCAAACGGTGGGACCCGGACGGTCGTCCGATGACAATGAAGACCTATCGCGTCGCGGTAGGAGCGCTTGCGGGTCGGGGCTCCGGATCGATAACGCTAAATCCAGGCTCGGGAAGTCGAACTCTGATTCCTCGCCCCGCTGTACTGGCTCTCGCATCGGGCGACAGTTGGCTTCCTGCTTGGGAGGACAGGGAGTTACGCGATGAACTCACGGCTGCAGCTAAGACAAGATGCCCGGGCATCATCGGAATCGGACTTCGTCCCAGCGCGGCCTACGGTGCCTCCTCGTGGGACGGTGGAGTCGCAGTTGATATCGCATTTGATATGCGGGAAATGATCGTTGGTGCTGACGGGGAGGAATCGCGAGCCCGCGAAATGTTCGCAGGCGTCATGAAGCTGCTCAGTGAGAACCCGAGGCTCCGTGAGGCGGCTCAGCAGGTTGAGTTGGTTCCTCGTCCGGTTTCCGTTTCATAACGGTAACTCTCCGATTCGAACGCGCAAACACCATCCGAATAGACCAAATGGTCGGTATAGTCTTCTCAGGTAAAGCTAGACAGTGCTAAATCAGAGGGGATCTTGATGAGCGAATCCAAAGGAGAGGCGCCTCGTCTGCAGCCGAGTAGGCCACTGATCTCCAGGGCTAACGCCGCGATTCTTGGCGGAATAATCGTCGCTTTGATAATTGTTGGAAGTTTTTGGGATCTTCAGATTTCTGAGGCGCTCTTCGATCCCATGGTCCTTGTCGATCCAACGCATGCCAACGCTTTCGGAGTGTTTGGTGCGGCATTTGGCGAGGTTCCCTTAGGGCTTGCACTAGTGTCCGCCGGGGTGCTCCTCGTCTCCTACAGGAACCAAAGCAAGACCTGGACAATGGTCCTCCAACTGGTTGGCGGAGTTCTGCTGTTCCTTTCCGGCACGCTGTCCATCATGTACTTGCCGTCCAGGTACTTACCCTTATCACTCGGCGTTACTGCCATGATCGGCGCAGTGATAGTCGCTGGTGCGACCTGGGCAGTTCTGAAGTTAGCGTCAGGAGTGGATCGGAGACTCGCGATTCGGGTCGCGGTGGTGCTGTTCCTGGTGGCAATAGTCGAACTCATCCTGGTCAATATCATCAAGATCGGCTGGGAACGTCCCCGAATGAGGATGCTCGAAGAAATGGCGGGCGAGGGAGTTGACGGCCTCGGCTTCAACTCCTGGTGGCAGATCGGAGACGCCGCCAAGGCCGACGCAACCAGCACCGGACTGATTGAGCACGAGGAGTTCAAATCTTTCCCCTCCGGGCATACCGCCAACTCTGCACTGCTGATAATGCTTACCGTTCTGCCGGTTCTGCGCCCCGCCCTAGCTAAGTGGAAGAGTCTGCTCTTTTGGCTCGGAGCGGCCTGGGCAATCATGGTTGCGTTCTCCCGAATAGTCATGGGCGCGCACTTCTTGACCGACACGATGTTCGGATTGGCGGTGACGTTTGTGACGATTCTGGTCGCGTACCGCATTGCCTTCTCTCCCCGAAAGGCCGAACTCGAAGTTCTTCCGGAAAGCCCAGGATTCCGGACCGTGTGAGTGATCGCACGGCCCCGGTGTGGGCTGGCTCCTGCTGATCATTAGCCGACGACTGCTAAAGTTGTCATCGACCGTAAAGGGCTTATCTGAAAGGATCGGCCCGACGTAAGTGGAGAAGTCCCACCTGGGTGCCAATATCAGGCCCAGCCCCGCAGGGCAGGGAAGATCACAGAACAGGCGCCGGGTAACCAGCGGAGCGTTTTTGCGCGCCGCTTGGATTTCTCCGTTGCCACGTCAAGAGGGCACGGATTTTTTATTTGCCCAAGAGAAGTTTTTGGAAGGAGAGTCCCATCAGCGACGAACTTCGTATTAATGACCGCATCCGTGTACCAGAGGTGCGACTTGTTGGCCCAGCAGGCGAACAAGTCGGTGTGGTGCGCGTTGAAGATGCGCTCCGGGTTGCCGAAGAAGCAGGTCTCGACCTGGTTGAGGTGGCTCCAGACGCGCGTCCCCCGGTCGCGAAACTGATGGACTACGGGAAGTTTAAGTACGAGGCCGGACAGAAGGCTCGCGACGCTCGTCGCAATCAGGCGAACACCGCGCTGAAGGAAATTCGCTTCCGTATAAAGATTGACGAGCACGACTTTGAGACGAAAACCGGCCATGTTCGCCGGTTCCTTGAGCAGGGCGACCAGGTTAAGGTAATGATCATGTTCCGCGGACGTGAGCAGCAGCGCCCAGAAGCAGGCATTCGTCTTCTTCAGCGCCTTGCTGAGCAGGTCGAGGAGATCAGTACGGTCGAGTCGTTGCCACGTCAGGATGGGCGCAACATGACCATGGTTTTGGCTCCGACTCGCCGGAAAGCTGACGCCATGGTTGATCAGCGCGAACGCCGCCGCGCCGAGCGGGAAGCGCGTCGCGCGAAGCATGAGGAACGGGCTCAGCGAGACACCGCCAGGCATGGGAAGCCCCAGGCTGACTTAGAGACTAACGAACAGTGATAACAGGCTTCTGCGCGCGGACCCTTAACCAGGTCTGGATGCGTCGCAGGAAAACGAAATAGGGAAAAGAACATGCCGAAGAACAAGACTCACTCCGGTGCCAAGAAGCGCTTCCGCACCACGGGCTCTGGAAAGCTCATGCGCCAGCGCGCTGGTCGCCGTCACCTGCTGGAACATAAATCCTCACGCCATACGCGTCGTCTAGAGGGTGATGTTGTCGTCGCAAAGAACGACCAGAAAGAAGTTCGTCGCCTGCTGGGCAAGTGACGCTGAACTGGAAATAGGAGAGAACTTCAATGGCACGTGTAAAGCGCTCAGTCAACGCTAAGAAGAAGCGTCGCGAGGTACTTGAACAGGCTTCGGGCTACCGCGGACAGCGTTCGCGCCTGTATCGCAAGGCGAAGGAACAGGTAACCCACTCAAACGTCTACGCATACAGGGACCGCAAGGCGAACAAGCGAAACTTCCGTCGCCTGTGGATCCAGCGTATCAACGCCGCGGCCCGCGCTGAGGGACTGACCTACAACCGCTTTATCCAGGGTCTGAACCTGGCTGGGGTTGAGGTTGACCGCCGCATGCTCGCTGAGTTGGCCGTCAACGAACCTGCCAGCTTCTCAGCACTCGTAAAGGTTGCGAAGGACGCACTGCCCGAGGACGTAAACGCTCCCAAGGCTGCCTAGTTTCGCCTTGTAAGAATAAGCAGAACGCCCGCTCATGCTCGACAATCCCAGGTCCGAACGGATCAGGAAGGTCGCCGCGCTGAGCGGGCGTTCTGCGCGCAAGAAGACCGGCAACATCCTGGTGGAAGGGCCGGGGGCAGTGCGAGAACTGGTCCGATTTCGGGGCGAGCACGTCCTCGACATGTACTTTTCTGAAGAGGCAACTGAGCGCAACGCCAGTCTGTTTCGGCGTGCTACCGAGTCAGTGCAGTGGGTTCACGTGGTTTCGCCCGAGGTGTCCGACAAGATATCTAGAGAGTCGCAGGGCGTCGTCGCGGTTGCTCGTAATGAGGCAATCAGCCCTGTCGGAATCAATTCTGAATCGAGTGGATCTGCGTTCTGGGTGCTACTTCCGAAGACGCAGGATCCGGGAAACCTGGGCACCCTCGTCCGCACTGCCGATGCAATGGGAGCGCGTGGAGTATTCCTGGGCCAGGGAACGTGCGAGGTTTCTAACCCGAAGGTGATCCGCGCTTCCGCCGGATCTGTATTCCACCTTCCTGTCGCTCACGAAGACTTTTTTGGCACTGTGGCAAATTTGCGACGGAAAGACACTGCCCTGCTCGGTACCGCTTTACACGCCGAGTCTGTCGCTCTCTCAGATCTGATGGACGACCCCTTTGGCCCACTTCACGGCCCACACGCTTGGGTTTTCGGGAACGAGGCTCGAGGCCTAGATGAGCAGGAAATGGCTGTCTGTGACCGCTTAGTTCACATCTCAATGCACGGTCAAGCAGAGTCGCTCAACGTTGCGGCGGCGGCATCGATGTGCATGTTCGCCTCAAGCCTCGCAGTCTAGGATTGACTCAACGACCCCGGTTTACCAATCACATCGGGAAGCGACACGCCGCAAAATCAGGCCAAAAGCTCCCGATCTGATTGACGAACCCAGAAGATGAGGCGGATAGACAATGGCGAGTAGCAATGGCTGAAAAACTCTTGGTGAGCGACCTTTCCGAGGGGCAGATTCTCGCTCGGATCCTTCCGATTCTGCCCCAGGGGCGGTATGCGATCCTCGGTTCCGGTGACGATTGCGCGGTGGTCCAGGCTCCTGGAGGAAAATTCGCCGTCACGACCGATGTGCTGGTCGAAGACGTTCATTTTCGCAGGGACTGGTCCAGTCCTGATGAGATCGGGATGAGGGCGGCGGTTCAGAACCTCTCTGATGTAAATGCGATGGGCGGACAAACGACTGCTCTAGTGGTCTCACTGGTATTCCCTCCCGATCTTGAGGTGCAGTGGCTTGAACGATTCGCCGGGGGACTCGCTGCGGTGGTTGGCCCGAGCGGGGCCGGGGTCGTCGGAGGCGATCTCAGCAGGGGAGAGAAGCTAGTAATCTCCGTTGCGGCTCACGGCCGACTCTCGAACTCACCGGTCACTCGGTCCGGAGCGCGTCCGGGTGACACACTCGCGGTGGTGGGTAATCTCGGCTATTCCGCAGCCGGTATGGCCGCACTATCAAGTGGGGCCGTAGCGGGCTCGTTGCACGGCGCCGACGTCCCAGTTCCTTACCGCAGGGCAGTTGCTCTATACCGCTGTCCTGAGCCTCCGCTGGAGGCCGGTCCTCTCGCGGCCAGCCGGGGAGCAACGGCGATGCTGGACATCTCAGACGGTCTGGTCGAAGACGGCATTCGCATGGCCGAGGCCTCCGATGTGACTCTTGACTTCACACGCAATGCTCTTGGTCCCCGGGTGGAGGAGCTTTCGGACATCGGACACGAGTTGGGTGTTGACCCGTTGGAGTGGGTGCTCTACGGCGGCGAGGATCACGGGCTGTTGGTGGCGTTCCCACCATACGTGCTGGTGACAACCCCGTTCACGGCAGTCGGAACGGTCGGCGAACGCAAGTTTGGTCGCTCTGAGAGAGTGACTCTGGACAGGGTTCCGCTTGAGCAGAGGGGCTTCGATCACTTCCGTCCCTAGCGTGGGGCTCGCTCTCTTGCCCAATATGTTCGGATCCCGGACTTAGGTCGCTTATTGATAACGACTGATGCGAGTCGCTACTCGCTTCGAAATCTGGCTATACGCTTGCAATGTCCCAAACTTCTATGGTGATGTTTGGTCAAAGAAAGGAACTTCAAAGGTGAAGAGGATAACTACACTCAGTGCGTTCGCGGTTGCGGGCGCACTTTTGCTAAGTGCCTGCGGTGGCGGTGGTTCGACAGAAGCTGAGAGCGGCAAGGATTCGACGGCTCCAGAGGAAGGCGGTGATGGTGGAGGTCTTAAGACCACAATCTCCATTCTTGCGCCCTCGTACTCCGAGTCTTCCAAGAGTGACTGGGAAGCGGTGATTGCGGAGTTCAACAAGGAGTATCCGGACGTTCAGGTGAACCTGCAGATCGAAGGCTGGGACGATTTCTCATCCAAGGTTCAGGCGCGCATCCAGGCGAAGGATTACCCGGATATTCTCAATGACAACACCTTCTCCGCTGCGGCTGAGGGCGGGCTGTTGTACCCGATTGATGAGGTTCTGAGTCCGGAGATTCTTAGCTCCATTGAACCCGCTCTTCTGAAGAATGGTCTCGGGATTGACGGGACGCAGTGGGCGGCCCCAGATATTGCTTCCTCTCGCCTCCTTGCTTACAACACCTAACTTCTTGAGCAAGCTGGCGTGACCGAGGTTCCAACAACTTGGGATGGGCTGATGGACGCGGCCACCAAAGTTCAGGCACTTGGTGATGACATCTATGGCTACGGCCTGCCCCTAGGTCGCGAAGAAGCACAGGTGGAAAGCTCGTTGTGGCTCTGGGGTGCGGGTGGTGACTGGGATGTTGATGGCAAGCTAGTTGCTGATCAGCCTGACGTGGTGAAGGCCTTCGCTCAGATGAAAGCGATGATCGACGCCGATGCGGTACAACCCGATCCAGGTGCGACCAACCGTCAACAAGCCGCTGATCTGTTCAACAATGGCAAACTTGGCATGATGGTCAGCCATTCGGGCCTCCTTGGCGTTACCCGCTCAGACTTCCCAGACGTAAAGTTTGATCTTGCCCCGGTTCCTTCCGAGGCTGGTGAGCCGGTCGCAATTGGCGTCACCGATTTCATCGTTGCGTTCAATAACGACGATGCTGACAGACTGAAAGCAACTTCAGCGTTCTTGAACTTGCTCTACAGCGATCAGATGTATGAGAACTGGTACAAGGGCACTGGACTCCTTCCTGTAACCACCTCAATGATTGCAAAGGGTGCGACAGAGGATAAGGACAATGCCGCATTTTACGATGCTCTTGAGTACGTGAAGTTCCTCCCCGTTGGCAACCCGCAGTGGGACTCACTGCAGGCCGCACTTCAGGGAACCGCCGGTAGCATCCAGAACGATGCCCCGGAAAGCGTTGTACAGTCGATCCAAGCTCAGCTTGACGCCGGTATGTAACAACTAACGTCATGCGGTGGCTCCGGGACCAGACTCCGGTGCCACCGCCATGGCGTGTACCCATCCAACTCGGAGTAACCAATGGCTAGATCCCCGGTCAATGAAGACCAAGAGTCCAAGAACAGGGTCAAGAGCAAGCAGCGCAAGGAAACGTTGACCGCTCTTCCCTGGCTCACGCCGACACTACTGCTGATTATCGGCGTTGTCTTGATGCCAGCAGCCCTGCTCATCTACTACTCGTTTATCAAGTTCAACCGGTACGGGATCGCTCAGGGCTTTACCGGACTGGACAACTACATTGGTAAGGCCGGTGCGCTGACTTTCCCTGGCGTTCCGATCCAGCGAATTTTCCTCAATACCGTAATTTGGGTGGTCCTGGTCGTTCTTATAACGGTCCTGTTGTCACTGGCCCTGGCACAGTTCCTGAACAAGGACTTCCGATACCGAAAAATGATTCGCCTGTTTGTTATCCTTCCGTGGGCCAGCTCAGTCGTAATGACCACAACTGTCTTCAACTACGGACTTCAAACAGACGTCGGACTATTCAATCGGCTATTGGTTGACACCGGGATATTGGAGAAGGCGTACGGATTCACGAAGGATCCGCAGTCTGCATTTTGGGTCGCAGTTTTCGTAGCAATTTATGTTTCGCTTCCGTTCACCACTTACACAATCTTGGCGGGGCTTCAAGCCGTGCCACAGGACGCGATTGAGGCAGCCCACGTTGACGGAGCGGGACCGTGGCAGAGGTATTGGCACATAGTTCTCCCCGCGCTTCGTCCGGCTATCGCCGTCGCGGCTCTGATCAACATCATCAACGTCTTCAACTCGCTTCCGATCTTGAAAATACTCAATGAAACACCCGGCTATAACGCCGGACAGATCACGACCACCCTAGTGTTTGAGTACAAGACGCAACTCGGTCCAGGTGTCGCTAGCGCTCTGTCGGTACTCAACTTCATGTTCTGCTTGGTCATCGTCGCTATTTACCTCTACGTGGTGAAGCCAACGAAGGAGGTTGATTCCTGATGTCCGCCAAGACTGAAAAGAAGGCGAAGTACAGAGGAACTAGCCCTATCAACCGGCCTCCGAACCCGTGGCTGACGGCTATCGGATCGATCCTTATCGTGATTTTCTTCAGCTTCCCATACGGTCTGATGGTGATCACGTCGCTGAAGACACAGGCGGACGTAAGGAGAATTCCGCCCGAGGTCTTCCCCTCAGATCCTCAGTTCTCGAACTACCTGACTGTATGGGCTTCGAACGTTCAACCGGGGAAGTCACTACTGGCGACCGCAGTTATCGCATTTGGAGCGACCATCGTCGTTCTGCTGGTCGCGACTCCCGCCGCTTACTATGTGGCGCGGTTTCGCTTCAAGGGGCGCCTGATCTTCCTGCTTCTGGTGCTCACGACTCAAATGCTTCAACCTACGGTGTTGGCGGTGGGTTTGTACCAGCAGTTCTCCGGGTGGCGGAGTTATGCGGTCTGGGGGGCATTGATCTTGATCAATGGTGCATTCAACCTGTCGTTTGCTATTTGGATGATGCAGGCGTTCTTCTCATCGATACCGAAGGAGATTGATGAGGCGGCGCTCCTAGATGGACTCGGTCGCCTGCAGACCATGTTCAAGATTTCCCTTCCGTTGGTGTGGCCGGGAATCGTCACCGCGATCGTTTTTGTCTTTGTTAACACTTGGAATGAGTATGCGGCGGCGTTCATTTTGGTTCAGGACCCAGACCTGCAACCCTTAACGGTGTCGATGCCAAGGTTCCTTGGTCTATACATCAAAGACTGGCAGTACCTGTTTACTACGGCCGTTATTGCCATTGTGCCTGTCGTCATCCTTTTCGCGATGATTGAGAAGAAGCTGATAGGCGGTTTGGTAGCGGGAGGCATCAAGTAGACGGAGGTAGCC
>JBATQJ010000114.1:0-18665 GCA_049291975.1 Scrofimicrobium sp. | reverse complement strand
CTGCAGGGTGTGGCGCAGGAGAGTCGAGAGTCGGCGGAACTGGCTGCCACAACCTCCCCGGACGAGTGGGCACGAACCGTTGGGATGCGGGGGATCGAAGTCGTTTCTGTCGTCCCACTCCACGCCGTCTAGCCATAGGCCACGATGTCGGCAATACCGAGACGAGGATTAGAGGATTAGTGGAAGAAGTAGCACAGGTCCAGACAATGCTGGATACCACGCGTGTCATGGGCACCGAGACAGAGTTCGGCGTCTACAACCCAAGTGATGTCTACGCAAACCCCATCGTCCTCTCGACTCTCGCCGTGGAGACATATGGCAACTGGTACCGCGGTGAGCGCCCGGCCGTGGCATGGGACTATCGCGGCGAGGACCCCCTAAACGACATTCGAGGAATGCGGTTGGACCGAGCGAATGCCGATCCTTCGATGTTGACGGATGACCCCTATCATCTGGCACCATCAGGAGGAGTAGAGCATCTTCCTCGTCCCGAAGAACGTGAGCAACGGCTGTTGCGTCCAAGTTCTATCGTTCTTCTGAACGGGGGTCGCTTCTACGTTGACCATGCGCACCCCGAGTATTCCTCGCCCGAGGTCTCTAGTGCCCTTGAAGCAGTGCTTTGGGATCTTGCCGGTGATGAGATTGCCCGCCGAGTGATGATGCTTCGCGAGGTTCAGGCGCAGCCGGGAGTGCCGGCAGACCTGGTCCTGGTGAAGAACAATGTGGACGGGAAGGGAGCAACGTACGGTTCTCACGAGAACTATCAGGTGCGACGTTCCACCGATCTTGATGACCTGATTCGCTTCATGATTCCCTTCCTAGTGACTCGTCCTGTGATTTGCGGGGCGGGACGCGTCGGGATCGGTCCGTCTTCCGAGGCCCCGGGTTTCCAGATTTCTCAACGAGCCGATTACGTCGAGAACGACATCGGACTCGAAACGACATTCAATCGACCAATCTTCAACACCCGTGACGAGCCTCATGCCAACCATCACTATTGGCGGCGAATCCACGTGATCGGTGGCGACGCGAATCAGTTTGACGTGTCCATTTTGTTACGCCTTGGAACCACCGCGCTCGTGCTGAAAGCGATTGAGGGCGGCACGGGCCTTGAGTGGGACTCCCTGGACATGGCTGACCCTGTTAGGGCGGTGCGCGAAGTCTCGCGCGACCTCGACCTGACACACACAATCCAGATGCGCGAGGGAGATGGGAAAACGGCACTGGAGATCCAGCGGCGTTACCTGGAACTGGTGCGGCAGTATTTCCTGGAGAACGGCGAGGAGCCCACCGATTCAGAGAAGCTGGTACTCGACACCTGGGATGACATCCTCACCCGGATGAGTGCGAACCTGTATTCCGTCGGATCGGAAGTCGAATGGGTCGGAAAGCTCGCGCTGTTCGAGCGCCAGAAGCAGCGCTTGGGCGTGGAGTGGTCCGATCCCCGGCTTGCTGCCCTCGACCTGCAATGGGCCGATCTGCGGCCCAGCCATTCGCTAATTACCAGACTCGATGGCGCCGGACTGGTAAAGCGGTTGTTCTCAAAGGCCGAGATATCTGAAGCCGCAGACAACCCCCCTCAAACGACTCGCGCCGCCATCAGGGGTGAGGCCGCTAGAACCAGAACGGACCTAGTCATGGGATCCTGGACTTCGCTGGTCTTTGACGAAGGGGAATCCGCAGGTGGGTACGCCCGCGTGCCGATCGCGGAGCCGGGCGACGCCCGCCGACACCCAAACCCAGAGGGTGCACACTAGTAGCAGGATGACAATCGTAGAGTCGAGGAGAATCAGGTGCCACAGATTCAACTAACCGGCGGGGGAGGCCCCGACAATCAGAACGAGGACGACTTCAGCGCGGGCCAGATCCAAGTTAACCCGCTGGATGCCCTGCTGGACGAGATCGACACGGTCCTTGAGCAGAACGCCGAGGCGTTCGTCCAGGGGTTTGTGCAAAAGGGTGGCCAGTAGGTGCAACGACGGATCTTCGGGATTGAGACCGAATACGGAATCACCTGTTCAGATAGGACCTCTGGGCGTCCAGTGATGGAGGCCGAGGCGGCCGCTCGTGAACTTTTTGCATCCGCTCTTCGCAAGTCCCGATCTACGAATCTGTTCCTCCCGAACGGTGGGCGCCTATACCTTGACGTGGGGGCGCATCCGGAATATGCCACCGCCGAGTGTGATCAACTCTGGGACCTTTTGGCGCAGATCAGAGCGGGAGCCCAGATCCTTGCGGATATGGCCAGAGAAGGTGACCGGAGGCTTGCGGCGGGTGGAACTAATGCTTCCATTCACCTGTTTGGTAACAACCAGGATTATGAGGGCAACTCGTATGGCTGCCACGAGAATTACATGCTACGTCGGTCCCGAGATTTTAGGGATGTCGCCGATTCCCTGGTTACTTTTTTCGTTACCCGGCAGATTGTCGCTGGTGCTGGAGATCTTCGCCCAGGTGAGGACGGTGACGTTCAATACCTGATTTCTTCGCGCGCTGACAGGATGCAAGACGCGGTGTCTGCTGCGACCACCCGGTCTCGGCCAATAATCAATACGCGAGATGAGCCGCTCGGGGACGCCTCGTCATATCGTCGGCTCCACGTGATTGTTGGCGACACCAACGTTGCTGAGCCGAGCACGGCGCTCAAAGTTGCCTCTGCAGACATGGTTCTGGGTGCAGTGGAGCAGGGTATCAACTTTGCTGACCTAGAGCTTGAGGACCCGATGGTTTCGATCCGAATGATCGCTACCGACCTGGAGGGCCAGGCGCTCTTGAATCTCAGAGATGGCCGGAAGATGACGGCTGCTCAAATTCAGACCGAGATCCTGGAAAGGGTCCTGTCCAAAACCGACGAGACTTCGCTCAGTGATCTTTATCAGTACCTGATAGACCTGTGGCAACGAGCCATTGGAGCCTACTCGGGCGGAGACTGGTCAACTATCGACACGGAGATTGACTATGCCATCAAGAAAAAGCTGATTGATGGTTACGTTGCCCGTTCCGGGGCTTCGCTATCTGATCCGAGGATCACAAGGCTGATTCTCGCGTACCACGACATCACAGATTCGGGCTTGGCTCCCAGGATGGAGCATTCAGGTCTGATTGAGAGACTGACCTCAAACGCGCAGGTGACCGCGGCAATGACCAATGCTCCAGCGACGACCAGAGCGTCGCTGCGTGGCAGTGTGATTCGAGCGGCACAGAATGCAAGAAGAGATTTGGGAGTGGACTGGGTGAATCTGAGATTGGACGGTCGAGGAGTTCAGGTGGCGCTCCAAGATCCCTTCGCTACCAAGGATTCCAGGGTTGATGAGTTGCTCGAGATCATCACGGACGGAGTCCAAGACGGCCCCGCAGGAGACTCTTTGATATGAGTTCTCCCCAGTTCCCGACTCGACGATCTCTGATCGAGAGCGAGAAGACGGGCGCGAAAGCTTCGGATCAAGACGAGCCGATGCTTGAACCGCCTCCGGTAACCACCCAGATTGCCGCAACGGGTAGACGATCAGCCAGTGCAACGGTGACACTTCCGTGGTGGGTAGAGTACTGGCAACCTTTAGCGCTGACCATCCTGATGGCGCTAGTGGGCGCGGGAGCGCTGTTCGCAGCGCGAGCGTACTCGGCTTCGCAGGAGTGCCCGGTCTTGGCTCAGGAGGGGGTTCTCGACGAGGTCCGGGTCTCCGGGCGACATGGCGCGACTCCGGTAGTTGAGCTTTCCTCGCCCGCGGAGGTTGAGGGTGTCGAGTATCGTCAGCAGCGCTACGGTGACGGTCGCGTTGTGGAAAGCAGCACGCCCGTCCTCCTCTCCGTTTCTGCGTTTGATGGTAAAACGGGGGAGAGTCTCCAACCACAGGGGCTTCCCTCACTGATCGTTGGAGACGCGGGAGAGGAAAGCCTTGGCGTGACGATGGCCGACATCGTGACGGGGTCCAAAGAGGGTTCAAGATTCGTCGTCGGACGTCTTCTCGCAGACGGCGATGTCGAGATCAACATCGTTGACGTTCTCTACACGATCGCGAAGGGCACCACCGTGGACGCGCCCGGACCTCTCACCGTTACGGTCTCGGACGCTGGCATCGCGATTACACATGTGGAGGAAGAGGCTCCCAGTAGCTTGACGACACAGGTGCTAATTCAGGGAGATGGTCCCCAAGTACATGACGGGGATCAGGTTGTTGCTCAGTATGTTTCGGTAAACTGGACCGACGGCGCACAGGTCGCCTCAACCTGGGACCAGGGTGCCCCGCGACTCATAAGTCTGGATGACGCATACTTAGGCTTACGTGAAGCACTAGTCGATCAACGCGTCGGAACACGCCTTGCAATCGTGATTCCCCCCGACATGGCAAGCGGCGAGGACACGCTCTGTGTGGTTGTGGACATTCTTGGAGCGATGCCGGCAAGTGGAACAGACTCTAAGCAGAGCGAATGACCGGAAGCTAGTTCCGGTAGACGGGGATAGGTGTGTAATGGTCTTACTTCCCGAAGAGATTGCCTCACGACTCAAGCGTGACCCTAATGGGCTTGTCTGTGCTGTCATTCAGGAAGCCTCAACGGGCGATGTGCTCATGGTCGGTTGGATGAATGACGAGGCATTGGCGCGTACCCTGAGCGAGGGGCGCGTTACGTTCTGGTCGCGTTCGAGGCAGGAATATTGGCGTAAGGGTGACACGTCCGGCAACACTCAGCATTTGCTGTCCGCCCAGCTTGACTGTGATGGTGATGCCCTGTTGTTAAGGGTTAAGCAGGCCGGTGGCGCCTGCCATACGGGGACGCACACTTGCTTCGAAGCAGGGGGGACCCTTCCGTTCCTCGGAACCGACGGCGCCGTGTACCCGCGCGGATCTAGCATCGAAACGGGAGGGAGCAGCGATGACGGTTCTTGACGACATTATTGTGGGAGTTCGCAGGAAGCTGGCGGAACGCGAGGCGGCGCTGTCACTAGAGCAGGTCAAGGAGATGGCTCTTACCGCGCCACCGGCCCTGGACGTTGTCTCCGCACTCAAAGACGGGCCCGGTGCGGTTTCGATAATTGCAGAAATAAAGCGCTCTTCACCATCTAAGGGCATGCTGAGCGATATCGCGGACCCTGCGGGACTGGCGCAGATATATGAGCAGGGCGGGGCCGCAATGATCTCTGTCCTCACCGAAGAACTACGGTTTGGCGGTTCACTAGCCGACCTGCGCGCCGTCCGAGCCGCCGTGGATATCCCCGTCTTGCGAAAAGACTTTATTGTTACGCCCTATCAGGTTCATGAAGCAAGGGCGAATGGTGCCGACGCCGTGTTATTGATTGTCGCGGCCCTTGAGCAACCTGTATTGGTTTCTCTGATCGAACGCACTCGCTCCCTCGGTATGACTCCGCTGGTTGAGGCGCACTCCCGTCTGGAGGTCTTCCACGCCCTGGATGCCGGAGCCGAGGTAATCGGCGTCAACGCACGTAACCTAAAGGATCTGAGCGTTGATCCTCGGACCGTAGAAGAGACTCTCGACGCGATCCCAGCAGACGTTGTTGCGGTGGCTGAGTCAGGGGTAAAGTCCGGCAGGGACGTCCGGAACTATGCTTTGGCCGGGGCTGACGCGGTACTTGTGGGCGAGGCGCTGGTCACCGCGCGATCCCCACTGGAACAGATTTCAGATATGGTCTCCGCCGGTTCTCACCCTTCACTTCTTACCGAGCGCAAAGAACGAGTCCAGCGAGCTAGAGAAGAGGACTAATGCCTTCCAGCGATCACTATTTCGGTTCCTTCGGTGGCCGATTCATGCCCGAGTCTCTTATGACGGCCGTGCAAGATCTCGCAGTGGAGTGGCAGAATGCATGGTCGGATCCAGAGTTCAGGGCGGAGTTTGACATGCTGCTGGATGACTATGCTGGTCGGCCGTCTCTGCTAACCGAGGTTCCCAGATTCGCCGAGGGTACGGGCGCCCGGATGTTCCTGAAGCGCGAGGACCTGAACCATACCGGTTCGCACAAGATCAACAACGTCTTGGGACAGGCGTTGCTTACGAAACGGATCGGGAAGACTCGCGTCATCGCCGAGACCGGAGCGGGTCAGCACGGTGTGGCTACGGCCACTGCTGCAGCGCTCTTGGGGCTTGACTGCACTATCTACATGGGACTCGAAGACACGCGACGCCAGGCTTTGAATGTGGCTCGCATGCAAATCCTTGGCGCTGAGGTGATCGCCGTAACTCAGGGATCACAGACGCTTAAGGACGCAATCAACGAGGCGTTCCGCGACTGGGTAACGAACGTCGAGACCACCAACTACGTCTTTGGGACGGCAGCGGGTCCTCACCCGTTTCCTGACATGGTGCGAGACTTGCAAAGAGTCATCGGTGACGAGGCCAAGGAACAGATCGTCCAGCAGGCTGGGCGTCTTCCGGATGTGGTGTTCGCCTGCGTCGGTGGAGGTTCGAACGCGATCGGCATGTTCACGGCATTCGTTCCCGATAAACAGGTGGAACTGATCGGGTGTGAAGCCGCTGGAGACGGAGTGGAAACCGGCCGCCACGCCGCATCGGTTGCTGCGGGGGAAGTCGGCATTCTGCACGGAGCAAAGACCTACGTGCTTCAAGAACGCGATGGACAGACGAAGCCCTCGCACTCGATTTCCGCGGGATTGGACTACCCGGGGGTAGGTCCGGAGCACGCGCACCTGGCTGAGATCGGGCGAGCCAAGTACATTCCCATTACCGATACCGAGGCAATGGACGCCTTCATGCGGCTATCACGCACCGAGGGAATCATTCCGGCAATCGAGTCGGCGCACGCGTTGGCCGGGGCCTTGAAGTGGGCGGAGACGCATGGGGACGAGGAAACGGAGCCCCTGTTACTCATAAACCTCTCAGGCCGCGGAGACAAGGATATGGAAACCGCAGCCGCGTGGTTTGGCGTTGGCGAACCGAGCTTGGACCGAGTGGATCCTTCGGCAGAGAGTGGACGCTCACGCGCGGAAGGAACTGGTAAGTGATGAGTAGTCGTGAAGTTATAGAAGCCGCAAACAGTGCGGGGCGGGCGGCTCTTCTTGGGTATCTCCCTCTGGGCTACCCAAGCGTCGAGAAGTCGATTGAGGCTGCGAAGGTCTTGGTTGACAATGGGGTTGACATCATCGAGTTGGGCTTCCCGTACTCGGACCCTGGCATGGACGGCCCGGTGATTCAGGCGGCAACTACGGAGGCGCTGGCACGAGGCACCCATCTGGAAGATTTGTTCGCTGCCGTCGAGAACCTCACAGATTACGGCGCCTGTGTGGTCTCAATGACCTATTGGAATCCCGTCTTCTGGTACGGCGTAGATAAGTTTTCACGTGACTTCGCAAACGCGGGTGGGAGCGGACTAATCACCCCGGACCTTCCCCCTGATGAGGCGGGGGAGTGGATCGCCGCCTCGGATCAGTATGGTCTTGAGCGGATCTTCCTTTCTGCTCCCTCGTCCAACGAGCAGCGCTTGAAGCTGATTGGCGCAGCATCAAACGGGTGGGTTTACGCCGCCTCCACCATGGGAGTTACCGGAGCCAGAAGCGCGGTTGATAGCGCGGCTCGTGACCTGGTGGCACGCTGTCGGGAGGCTGGGTGCGATCCAGTGTGTGTTGGGCTGGGCGTTTCAAACGGTCAGCAGGCGGCTCAAATTGCCTCGTTTGCAGACGGGGTAATCGTCGGCTCCGCGCTTGTGCGTCCCCTACTTGAACTTCCTTGGGACGAGGCGCTTGAGGACATCGCGTCGCGCGCCAGAGAGCTCAGTGGAGGCGTTCAGCATAGGGGGGTAAACCGTTGATTCCTGCGTCCATCCCTTCGCCATCAGTCGGTGTACTTTGGCTTGGTCCCGTTCCCCTCAGGGCGTACGGTCTGCTGATAGTCACCGCAATCGCGGTCGCCGCATGGATCACCTGGGACCGCTATAAGAAGCGTGGAGGCGACGGTGACGTGGCCCTTGACGCCGTTCTCTGGGCTGTTCCATTCGGTTTGGTTGGTGCACGCTTTTACCACGTGATTACTCATCTCAGCGACTATTTCGCGCCGGGTATTGATCCCTGGTCCGTCTTCAAAGTCTGGGAGGGGGGAATGGCGATATTCGGGGGTATCGCATTTGGTGCTCTCGGAGCCGTGATCGGAATTCGTCGTGCGGGCCAACGCCTTGGACCCTTCGCCGATTCCGTGGCACCGGCGCTCCTAATAGCTCAGGCAATTGGGCGACTTGGAAACTACTTCAACCAGGAGCTTTTCGGAGGTCCAACCGATCTACCATGGGGTCTTGAGATTAAGGACCCAATTCTAGAATCTTTTGGATTATCCGCAGGAACACTGGTCCATCCGATCTTCCTCTATGAGATTATCTGGAACCTGTGCATGGCTGGGCTCTTGCTGTTCATCGACAAGAAGGTGAAGGTCAAATCGGGCCAGCTGATGGCGCTTTACCTTGTCGCATACGGAACTGGTCGCATCATCATGGAAACGATGCGACTGGACACTCCGGGACGAATCCTAGGACTCCGTATCAACATGTTCACAGCGATCTGTGTTGTGGTGCTGGGACTGCTTGTCTTCTATATTTGTGGGCGTGTCGGGGCTTCAACGACGGTTTCGCCAGAGGAAGTGGCACAGTACAAGGCGAAGGTGGCAAAACGCGAAGGAAAGGCGGGGGACCTCACCGACGCTGAGTCCGTAAGTGGTGACTCTTCCGATGATTCGGCGGGTGAGACGGGTTCCTCTGTCAGCGCGCAACTAGACTCGGCTGAGTCTGAATCTTGAAATAGTAGGTTGGAGCCTGAGACCGAGGTCTCGACTACGCGTTGATCTGGGAGGAAACAGCGACACGCGGTAGGCTCCTGTTAGGGCCAGCGACAGTTGGCGCAGTGTCCGTCTCGTGGCGGCCGGGTATGGAGTGAGTTTATGCGTCGAGCAAAGATTGTTTGTACTATCGGTCCGGCCACGGAGTCGTCCGAGAAGATTCAGGCACTTGTAGATGCCGGTATGGATGTTGCTCGCATCAACAGGAGCCACGGACTTCCAGAGGAACACGCCAAGGTTATTGAGCGAGTTCGACGTGCCGCGGATAACTCCGGTCGCGCCATTGCCGTCTTGGTCGACCTCCAGGGCCCCAAGATCAGGCTAGAGACCTTTGCCGACGGCCCACAGATGCTTGAAGAGGGCGACAGGTTCGTCATCACGACCAGAGATGTTCCGGGAACCAAGGAAGAGGTTGGCACCACTTTCAAGGGATTGCCGGGTGATTGCCGCCCGGGCGACCGACTGCTGATCGACGATGGGAACGTTGGCCTCCGCGTTATATCTGTGACCGAAACAGACGTCGTTACTCGCGTTGAGATCCCTGGCATGGTCTCTGACCATAAGGGACTGAACCTTCCCGGGGTCGCTGTGTCGGTCCCGGCACTGTCCGAGAAGGACCGTGAGGATCTTCGCTGGGCGCTTCGACAGGGCGCGGACTTTGTTGCGCTCTCGTTTGTGCGCGACGCGTCTGACGTGAATGATGTCCGGGCCATCATGATTGAAGAGGGACACTTCGTTCCTGTTATCGCAAAGATTGAGAAACCGCAGGCCGTAGAGAATCTGGCCGAGATCGTTAAGGCCTTTGACGGGATCATGGTTGCCCGTGGAGACCTGGGGGTTGAGATGCCATTGGAGCAGGTTCCCCTCGTGCAAAAAGAAGCCATCGAAATGGCGCGCCGGGCGGCAAAGCCTGTCATCGTGGCAACCCAGGTCATGGATTCCATGATCAAGAATCCTCGTCCGACCAGAGCTGAAGCATCTGACTGCGCCAACGCCATCCTTGATGGCGCAGACGCGGTAATGCTCTCTGGTGAGACATCGGTTGGAAGTTTCCCGATTCAGGCCGTGAGGACAATGGCACGGATCATCGAGAACACCGAAGAGAACGGGGGCGATCGAATCGCTCCTCTCGGCGAGTTCCAGTCTGATCAGTCTGGCGTTATCTGCCAGGCCGCGGCCTCGTTGGCCGGTACCCTGGGCGCGCGATACCTGGTGACGTTTACTCTTTCCGGAGCGACTGCGAGGCAGATGTCACGTATGCGTAGCCCTATTCCGCAGATCTCGTTTACCCCTCTTGAGGAGACGCGCAGACAACTTGCTCTGTCGTGGGGGGTGGAGTCCTATAAGCTTCCGACCGTCCAGCACACTGACGACATGGTCAACCAAGTTGATCAGGTCGCGCGGGCAGCTCGCATCGTTGATGGTGGAGAGAAACTGGTAATCGTCGCTGGCATGCCGCCGGGGGTCCAAAAGAGCTCTAACTCTATTCGTGTTCACACCATTAGCGGTGGCCCCGAAGAAATGATGACGGTCTCAAACTTCTCCCTCTGATTGATTGTGGGTCGCGCATTATTGCTGGGTTGCTGTGGTAGCCATGAAGGCGCGCCGACGCAATTCCTGTCACAGCTGTGGAAGAGGCGCTCGGATTGCGTTAGTCTGCCATTTGGACCGAGAGGACAAAATGGCGAGCAAGACTAGATTGACACCGCGACGGGCACTGATCGGTGTGCTGTCCGTTTTCGCGCTTTCCATCCCAGCTATGGCCGCGTCTGGGGCTTCTGCGGACAGCAGCAAAGCCGATCAGACTATCGCTGATCCTCATGAAGGACAGAAGCTGGTCCGCGTTGGCACCATTCCCTATCGGACCGTAGTCATTGATGATGACAGTCTTCCGGATGGCGTCGAGGTTGAGGAACAGGCGGGCGTCGACGGTGTTACGAACGTCTATGCCGGGGTCACTGACACAATCCTGAAGTACTCGGGACTGTTTCCCGAGGTTGCAGTCGAACCGATTGATCGAGTGATTCATCGCGGCACCAAGATTGACCTGCCAATCGCGCAGGAGCCCGTACCGGAACCTGAGGCAGCGCCCGAACCGGAACCCGTCATAGCGGTAGCTGAACGAAGCCAGAGCACTGCCCCGACGCAGTCTTCGACGGTCGACTATGGGAGCTTTGCCACAACGGGTGAAATCAGCCTGAGCGATTTCATGTTCCGAGGGGTCGTGGGTTGGAACGGAATGAAGTTCACCTACTACTCGCAGAGCGTTCTTTCGGGTCCAGGGCTCGCGATTCCCGGACGACATGTCAACGAAGCAGGATATGTCGCGGACAGCGAGGGGTACATTGTCCTTGCGGCACCCTACGGTGTGGCGCACGGAACCACTTTTGCAACGCCATTCGGTTACACCGGCAAGGTCTATGACACCTGTGCTTCCTGTAGCACCTCACCGCTGTGGCTTGACGTTTACATTCGCTAGCGGAACCCCGCGAGCCTATTCGGGAGAGCCCACGCCACCTGTTGAAAAAGACAGGGAACTAGAAGTCGCACTCTGGCGCCTAAAAGCCGCGTGATACAGACGCTTCTTCAGTGATGCAGGCCTCGCTAGGAGTACCCCGAGTGGGATTCGAACCCACAACAAGCCGGGTTTGAGCCGACCGCCTCTGCCAGTTGGGCTATCGGGGCATGTGCGGAAACCACATGAGAATAGATCCGCACTTGGCTTCACAATTCGTCACGTAGCAACTGGACAAGGATAGGATAAGACCTGTTCACTCTACAAATAGAAAGATCACCATGACATCAGAGACAGCGCGGTCGAAGCGGGTCCTGGTTGCTGAAGATGAGGCTCTCATCAGGCTCGATATAGTCGAGACCCTCACAGCAGCCGGTTTTGACGTTGTTGCAGACGTCGCAGATGGAGCAGAAGCAGTCGAGCAGGCACTTGAGCTTGAACCCGACCTCTGTGTCCTTGACGTAAAGATGCCGAAGGTAGACGGGATCACCGCGGCCGAGCAAATTCTCAAGGAGCTTTCCTGTGCGGTCGTCATGCTCACTGCCTTCTCACAGGCTGAACTGGTAGAAAGGGCCGCCGAAGCTGGTGCCATGGCTTACGTTGTTAAGCCCTTTGGGCCCAATGATCTGATTCCAGCTGTTGAAATTGCGCTGTCTCGCCATGCACAAATCGAGTCGCTTGAGAATGAGATAGCTGATTTGTCTGAGCGCTTCGAGACTCGCAAGGTCGTTGATCGCGCCAAGGGTCTGCTCATGGAGAACATGGACATGACGGAGCCAGAGGCGTTCCGATGGATCCAGAAGACTTCTATGGACCGGCGTTTGTCGATGCGTGAAGTTGCCGACGCAGTGGTTGAGCAGGTTGCGGGAGAGTAACAAATGGAGCTATCGGGCAGGCGACTAGAGAAGCTAAAGGCCTCATATCAGAAGATCAGTCGTGGCGAAAAGCTGGACAAGTACGCTGCCGCAACTTGGGCGGGCACGCCCGCCTCAGTCAAGAGGGAGTTGGCCCAGAAGTCGTAACCGGTTCGGTCATGTCGCCGATGGTGCGAAAGTGCTTCCTTGTGTGTCGGCTCACTAAGACTCGATGATCATGTTTCTCGCGATGCAGGTTGAGATGGTCCTGCCGTCCTGATCGGTGACCGTCACCTCATGAACCGTGGTGCGCCGTCCAAGATGAATGGCTTTGGCCACGGCGGTAACCGTCCCCGAACGGATTGAGCGAATGTGGGCCATCGTCAGGTCCGTGCCTACGGCCACCAGTTCCGTCCCGGATTCTTCGCCCAACTTCCAGGCGTGCCTGGTTGCAGCGATTGACCCCGCGCTCTCGCACAGTGCTGCCGTTGCTCCGCCGTGCAAGATACCAAGGATTTGAGTGTTGCCCTCGACCGGCATGCGAATGATCGTCTCGTCCGCCGTAGCGCTAATCAGTTCCATCCCCATTTTCCGGCCGAGTGCGCTGTCATAGTGTTCGCGGTATTCGGTCTCACCCGCTCCGCCAAATGAGATTGGCCCAGAATCCTGGAGTGAGGCGCTGCCTTGGGATGGGTTCTCGACCTGCCGTTCCTGTTCCATAACCCTTAGGGTTGCATATGTGACCACAAAACTGCTTGTTATTGACGGCCATTCGATGGCGTTCCGTGCGTTCTATGCTCTACCGGTTGATCGATTTGTGACTTCCGGGGGACAGCACACCAATGCCGTGTATGGATTCCTCTCGATGCTGGTGAAGCTTCTCGACACCGATAAACCGACTCATATTGCCGTTGCATTTGATGAGTCGAGGATTTCATTTCGCACCGAACTCTTCCCGGAGTACAAGGGCACCCGCGACTCGGCACCGCCCGAGTTCGCCGGTCAGGTTGAACTGATCCGGGAAGTCCTCGACGCGATGGGAATCAAGCAGACGCAGGTTCCGAATTACGAGGCCGATGACATTATCGCCACCCTTGCGACTGAAGGGGTGGAAGACGGATATGAGGTCCTGGTTGCGTCGGGCGACCGAGATACGTTCCAATTAGTAAACGATCAGACGACGGTTATCTACCCGGGTCGTTCCACCTCGGATCTGGTGTACATGACCCCCGCGCGAGTCGAAGAGAAGTACGGACTCCCACCGGCTCAGTACCCGGAGATCGCGGCGCTGGTTGGTGAGACCTCGGACAACCTCCCAGGGGTACCCGGAGTCGGAGCGAAGACCGCGGCGCAGTGGTTGGCGAAGTTCGGAGGGCTCGAGTCACTCCTTGAGAACGCTGGCCAGGTTGCCGGTAAGCGCGGCGAGGCTCTTCGTGAGCACCTTGAGGGCGTCAAAATGAACCGCCGGCTAAACCACCTGCTCACCGACATGGACCTTCCGTTTGGCCCGGATGATTGTGTCGCCGAGCGCCCAGACCTAATGGAACTTCAGGTTCTGTTCGACAGCCTTGAGTTCGGGGGTTTGCAAGGTCGAGTCCTTAAGGCGATGGCTCCGCTGTGGGGCGATGTGGAACAGAGTCCGACAGACCGGGTGGCAGCGACCGATGAAGTCGTCACCGAGGCTAAGGCTGAGCGAATTATCGTTGACGGCCAGACAGACCTGGCGGTCGAGTTCGGCCGCTTCGTGGCTGATGACGGAGCCTCAGTCCCCGTTGCTCTTTGGGGTGAGGGAAGGCTGTCAACGACCGACGCGGACCTAACTGGGTTGGCACTTAGTAGCGGGACGTTGACTCTTGTCTTGGATCCGGCAGAACTCAGCGACGAGCAAGGCGATGCCGTGGCCAGTTTCGTTTCGAGTCATAGCAATCTCGTGGTTCATGGGGGTAAGTCGTTGGCGCACGCCATGGCCTCACGTGGCTGGAATCTAAGGACGCCCTCTTTCGACACTGAACTTGCCGCCTATCTGGCCAGGCCCGGGCTACGGTCCTATGACTTGGCAGTGGTCGCACGGCAGGTCTTGCGGCGTGAAGTCGGTGGAGCGGACGACGGTGCCCTGCTGGCCGTCGAAGACCTTGAGGCAGGGAAGGACGGCTTTGGGGGACCGCAGGCTCGGATGGCCGAGAATGCCAAGACAGTTCTGGATTTGGTTGCGCCTTTGGGCGGAGCCCTGGCCGAGCATGACCAACTTTCACTGCTGAACGAGCTTGAGATTCCGGTTTCCGTTGTCCTTTTCGAGATGGAACACACTGGGATCGCCGTAGATCTTAAGCAACTTAGGGGACTACGCGACGAGTATGCGGCAGAGGTGCAACAGGCGGCGCAGGATGCCTACGACGCCATTGGCCATGAGACTGCGCTGGGCAGCCCCAAACAGTTGCAGGTAGTGCTGTTTGAGGAACTGAACATGCCTAAGACCCGAAAGACCAAGACCGGGTACACCACCGATGCGGAGGCACTCCAAGAACTGTTCATCAAGACGGAACACCCTTTCCTGGAGTCGCTACTACGCCACCGTGACCGCACAAAGCTGGTGCAGATGATCGACTCGCTCCTGTCGGTAGTGCAGCCAGACGGGCGGATTCATACCACCTTCAGCCAGACCGCCTCCGTCACTGGCCGCCTCGCCTCGTCCGACCCGAACCTTCAGAACATCCCAGCCCGTAGTGAGGCGGGTATTCGGATTAGAGAAGCCTTCGTGGCGGGTACCGGCTTCGAAAACCTGATGAGCGTCGATTACTCGCAGATCGAGATGCGGATAATGGCGCACCTGTCCAAGGACGAGGATCTGATCGAAGCCTTCAACTCCGGAGAGGACTTGCACCGGACCATGGCTTCGCAAGTTTTTGGCGTTCCGATAAGCGAAGTGACGCCGGAACTGAGAAACCGGATCAAGGCCACCTCATACGGGTTAGCGTACGGGTTGTCTCCGTACGGGCTCTCACGGCAGCTCGGAGTCTCGGTGGAGGAGGCCACTCATCTCCACCACCAGTACTTCGATCGTTTTGGCGGGATTGGTCGTTATTTGCATGAGGTGGTCGAGGAGGCTGCGCAAACCGGCTACACGGAGACAATGCTGGGACGGCGACGTTATTTCCCTGAGTTGCGTTCCGACGTGCGTCGGGTCCGCGAGAATGCGGAGAGGGCCGCCCTGAATGCTCCGATCCAGGGGAGTGCCGCTGACATCATCAAGCTGGCAATGATTGATGTTGCAAACCGGCTGCGAGATGGGGGTTACCGGTCCCGAATGCTTCTGCAGGTTCATGACGAACTAGTCCTCGAAATCGCTTCCGGTGAGTCAAGCGAAGTCGCGAGTCTGGTTGAAGAAGCGATGGGCAATGCTGTGACGTTATCCGTTCCATTGGACGTAGCGGTGGGCGAGGGATACTCCTGGAGAGACGCAGCCCACTAATTCGACCATTTTCAGGGATTTTTGTGTGCGAAACGTAATAAAGCGACCGGGGGTTGGGCCGGGGCGCGCTGGTAGACTTTTTCGGGTGTTCGCGGTGTAGTTTGCCCAAAATTGGGTTGCCGTGAACCACAAGAAGATATCCACCTACTATTTTGTCCGTCTCGGAGCACACGACTAAATGACAAGTTCTTCCACCTCAACAGCCACTGCTACTCCTCAGGTCGCAGTCAATGACATTGGTTCTGAAGAGGACCTTCTCGCCGCCATCGACGAGACCATCAAATACTTCAACGATGGTGACATCGTGGAAGGCACGGTCGTAAAGGTAGACCGAGACGAAGTCCTTCTGGACATCGGATACAAGACAGAGGGCGTGATTCTGGCCCGCGAACTCTCAATCAAGCACGACGTGGACCCTGATGAGGTCGTTGCGGTCGGTGACAAGGTTGAAGCTTTGGTCCTGCAGAAGGAAGACAAAGAAGGTCGCCTGCTGCTCTCCAAGAAGCGTGCACAGTACGAACGTGCGTGGGGAGAGATCGAACGCATCAAGGAAGAGGATGGCGTTGTTACCGGTACCGTTATCGAGGTCGTCAAGGGCGGCCTGATCATGGACATCGGTCTGCGTGGCTTCCTGCCGGCATCGCTGGTTGAAATGCGTCGCGTTCGTGAACTCGGCCCTTACATCGGTCGCCAGCTTGACGCCAAGATCATTGAGCTCGATAAGAACCGCAACAACGTGGTTCTATCTCGTCGTTCATGGCTTGAGCAGAGCCAGTCTGAGGTTCGCACGAACTTCCTCAACACCCTCCAGAAGGGACAGGTCCGAAAGGGCGTTGTCTCCTCGATCGTCAACTTCGGTGCGTTCGTTGATCTGGGTGGCGTTGATGGCCTGGTCCACGTTTCCGAGCTCTCCTGGAAGCACATCGACCACCCGTCAGAGGTCGTCGAAGTTGGGCAGCCTGTTGAGGTTGAGGTTCTTGAGGTCGATATGGACCGTGAGCGCGTCTCGCTGTCCCTGAAGGCAACTCAGGAAGATCCGTGGCAGACGTTTGCTCGTATCCACGCGATCGGGCAGGTCGTTCCCGGCCAGGTCACCAAGCTGGTTCCTTTCGGCGCGTTTGTCCGCGTCGAAGACGGAATCGAGGGCTTGGTGCACATCTCCGAGCTGGCGCAGCGTCACGTCGAGATGCCTGAGCAGGTCGTCAAGGTTGGCTCTGAGGTCTTCGTCAAGGTCATCGACATCGACCTTGAGCGTCGCCGCATCTCCCTGTCGCTGAAGCAGGCCAACGAGGGCGTTGATCCGGAGTCTGAGGACTTCGATCCTTCGCTGTACGGTATGGCTGCCGAGTACGATGAAAACGGTAACTACAAGTACCCCGAAGGCTTCGATCCGGAGACCCAGGAGTGGATGGAAGGCTACGAAGCCCAGCGTGAGGCTTGGGAGAGCCAGTACGCGGAAGCTCAGGCCCGTTGGGAAGCTCACCGCGCCCAGGTTGCCGCTGCTGCGGTCGCTGACGCGGAAGAGGCGCCTGCTGAGGTTGAGGCGACAGCTTCGTACTCCAGCCCCGATTCGTCCGAGGGCACGCTTGCTTCTGATGAGGCACTCGCTGCACTGCGTGACAAGCTCACCGGTGGCGAGTAGTCACTAGCTAACAACCAAGACGGGGCGCCCCGACGGGGGCGCCCCGTTTCGGTACTCTGGAGCATATTCACTCTGAAGGATATTGTTGAATCCCGAATCAGAATCGTTGGTTACCAATCAGATAGGGGACAACGAAGCCTCGTTTTGCGGCGTGTCGCGGCCCTATCTGATTGGCAAACCATAAAGAAGGGAGTGATGGGTGGGCGCTTTGGAGTCGGGTGAAACTTTGCGTGTTGGGCTTGCGGCCGCCCAGGTCCTTTCCTTACCCAGGGCTGTCGGCGATACGCACCTGAAGCACAATGATCGTCTCTATCTGGGTCTGACCGGTGGGATCGGCTCAGGAAAGTCATCCTTGAGCGTCGGCATGGAGCAGGCGGGAGCCGTTGTGATCTCCGCAGACGATCTTGCGCGCGAGATTGTGCTTCCTGGATCTGTTGCACTGGCCCAGATAGCAGAGGCGTTCGGTTCTCAGGTTCTTTCCGCTGACGGATCCCTAGATCGGCCTGCCCTAGGAGAGCTTGTGTTTAGCGATCCTGAAGCGCGGGTCAGGCTGGAGAGAATCACTCATCCGCAGATAGCTAGAGAAGCCGAAGCCAGGGTTGTCTCGACCCCCGCGAACTCTGTGGTGGTCTACGACGTACCTCTCCTTGTTGAAAATCAGATGGCCGATCAGTTTGACCTGGTAATTGTCGTGGATGCGCCCGTCCACCAACGACTGGAAAGGCTTGAGACCCGAGGAGTGTCCCGGATAGACGCGCTCAGTCGTATCGATGCCCAAGCGAATGATGCCCAAAGACGCGCAGTAGCAAACATTTGGGTTGAGAACGACGGGACGCACGCCGATCTGCACGAGCTGGCCTCACAGATGCTCAGGGAATGGCTCTGTCCGATCCTGGATGAGGCATAGGTCACTAGTAAAGTCGCACTTTGGTTGCGGTACGGGTTCGCTAAGGCAGACGACTACCTAAGGGCACGAAGGACCTGTTTAATTGCTTGGCAGATGTTTTCCCATTTTGATGTCCCAGTAACGGAGGAAATTGATGAAGACTTCACGACGTTCTCTATCGGCTCTAGCGGCTGGTGGGGCCCTCGCGATGGTTCTTGCCGCATGCGGCAGCGCCCCCACGGAATCTGAATCTGCGACTGCCGAGTCCGGTGAGCAGTCATCAGGCTCGACCGCAGCGTCGCAGACCGGGACTGACCCAGCCGCCAAGGTCTGTATGGTTGCGGGTCTTGGTGGACTGGATGATAAGTCCTTTAATCAGTCCGGTTGGGAGGGCCTGCAGCGAGCACGCGACGACCTCGGTGTCCAGATCGAGGTCTCAGAGACATTCTCAGATGAGGACTACGTGCCTCACATTGAGAACATGGTTCAGGAAGGATGCGACATGGTCG
>JBATQJ010000113.1:0-7587 GCA_049291975.1 Scrofimicrobium sp. | reverse complement strand
CACGCGCTTGCGTACCTTGGTTTGAACTTGATCATCACAAAGCGGACTCCGATGCGGAAGCTTGTGCGCTGATTGTCGCGAGCATTCAGGGGATGAGCGGAGTGGACTCGCTTCTCGGCTCTTAGGTCAAGTCTTGCGGTGAGCTTTATCCCGTTCGCTACCGGCTCATAGAGAGGGCGGCCACTGCGTTACGCCTGGTGGTCAGGCATACTGACATAACTAGACGCTATGCGAATGGAAGAGGAACGCACATGAGGTCAACCGCAAAGCTCACGGTGGCACTGGCAGCAGTCTCGCTCGGATCTGTTGCACTGGTTGGATGCAGCTCCGGCAATGGTGGTAACGCTGGTCCCGAGTGCGAGGGCAGTTGGACCCTCGCCGCGATGGAGGCCGACGGCGAGCAAATCACCGAGAGCGACATTGAGGACATGAAACAGTCCGGGGTCGATCTTGGCGAAGCATTCACCTTGAATCTCACGGACGACGGAAAAGCAGTGCTTTCAGTGTTCGACCAGCCGTCAGAGGGCACCTGGGTTGCCAAGGACGGGAACTGCGAAATCACCATCGAGGGTGAGGCCATTAGCGCGCCAATAGAAGACGGCCAGCTTGTCCTCGCGGTGGATGGATCATCCATTAGCTTTAAGCGCGCGGAATAACTGGTCTTCACCAAGCGGTGTGAGAATCGACGGATCGGTGGATTCTCATAGGTGACTCCAAGTTTCAGTGTGTAGTGTTTCCACGTGAGATTTCTGGTGGGCGGATTCTTCAGGCGGTTTGCGGCACCGGGAGGTAGAACTACCTCCCGGAAGTCCGCCGCACGTCCGAGCCTCGCCACCGTGGTTGTATTGTCATTACTTCTGACTCCTCTGGGAGTCTCAGTGGCACTGGCAGAAGAAGCCGACGATTCTGGCGACGATGGCGCGTCGCAGGCGTCAGGTTTTGAAGAGGTCTTTCGCCAGGTCGGTCCCATCGCGCAAATGAAGAAGAAGCTGACACAGAAGTCGAATCTGGGTCCGACGGGAGAGTTTGGTGGCCGGATCATTGGCGGACTTCCGGCAGGGCTCCACATTTCGGTTAGTTTTGATGAGCTGATTTCAGAGGCAGACACGGTACTCGCTAACGCTCCCGAAAACGTGTTGAACACGCAGGACGCAGCGGCTCTAAAGGAAGCACTTGAGGCGGCGCGAAGCCTCGATGGAACCACGAGCGTCGGTGCTTCCGGCAGTAGTGAGACTCGACAGAATCTCAGTGAGACGCTGTACGAATTTGAAAACCGGGTGACCTCTTACAACAGACTGTTGGAAGAACTGGCCGTGATGGGTAGAGGGGAAGAGGGCGCCACGGCCTGGGTCGAGGACGAGGATTCCCCCGGTGGTGGGTTCACGGCCCTGCTCGGTGAAGGCCAGGTGGGGATTCAGGTGCTGGATCTGAGCACGGGTCTTCCCGTTGTCTCCCTGAACCAGAGCCGGCCGTTCACTATGGCCAGCACGTACAAACTCTATGTGGCCAGTTCGATGATTGACGCAGTCGACTCCGGTGCAGCGAGCTGGTCAGACGACCTGATCGGCATGACAGTCGATGAGTGTTTCAACGAGATGATCGTATACTCGGACAACGACTGCCCCGAAGCGTGGCTTGAGCAGACTGGTTGGGAGAACATTGGGTCCACCTTGGGCAAGCTCGGGGCCCAGGAAACCACGTTTGAGCCCAACGGATTGATTTCAACACCGGCGGATCTCGCAAGGGCCCTTGAAGTGTTGGCTTCTCCTGACTCGATGACCGAGGATTCGCATCAGCGGCTCTTCTACGCCATGGAGAACCAGGTCTTCCGCGACGGCATCCCAGCCACACTGGACCCGATTGGGACAGTTGCTGACAAGGTCGGATTCCTCGAACCAGAGGAACTGCACGATGCGGCGATTGTCTCCACCCCGAAGGGTGAGTACGCCATCGTTATCATGACCGTGTATCTGTCCTGGGAGACAATCGCCCAGATGACGCAGATGATCTACGACTACCTGTAGTTCAGTCAATCCGGGTTATGCGTTGCCTGTTACGAAGATGCTGCTACGCAAGCCCGATGCGCTCCATTTCAGCGACTAGCTTCGCCTCATTCTCACTGGTCATTGGGACGAGGGGGAGGCGGAACTCATTGTCCAGCATTCCCATGTGCGCCAGAGCCGCCTTAACCGGGATCGGGCTGACTTCGCAGAACAGAAGATCAATGAGGGGGAGCATAGCGAGTTGAAGCTCGATTCCTCCCTGCAGGTCACCGGCTTGCGTTAGAGAGACGAGCTCATGCATCTCACGCGGTACAACGTTTGCTGCGACCGAGATGACACCATCGCCGCCCATCGCAACGAACGGAAAGACGTGATCGTCATTGCCACTGAAGATCTGAATCTTGCCCTTGCATAGCCTGAACAACTCCATGATTTGGCCGATGTCTCCGCAGGCTTCTTTGACAGCAACAATGTTTGGGACCTCAGCGAGTTCAGCAACGGTTGCTGGAAGCATGTTCAGCCCGGTGCGCGCCGGGACGTTGTAGAGGATCACGGGGAGATCGGTCGCAGCGGCCACTGTGGTGTAGTGGGCAACCAAACCGCCCTGTGTGGTCTTGTTGTAGTACGGAGTAACGCCCAGTAGGGCATCAACACCTGCCTCGCTCATCAGTTCTGTCGCATCAAGCACTTCCTGCGTCGCATTTCCACCGATGCCAGCAATAACGGGGACGCGACCATCGACCTGCGCGAGGACCGCCTTAGCAACCTGAATCTCTTCCTGGAGGGTCATGGTTGAGGGTTCACCGGTAGTTCCACAAACCACGATCGCGTCCGACTTGCCCTGAAGCTGAAAATCAACCAGTCCTTCCAGAGACTTGAAGTCGATTTTTCCGTCCTTGAACGGCGTGACAAGTGCAGGCGCGGATCCCTGGAAGACCATTTTTGGCTCCTTGAAGGTAGTTGCGGGTCCTATGACGACAATGACTCTACCGAGTCACGCGTAGTTACAGCAGGCGCGTCAACATATCGAACAGCGTTGCACCTTCCGGGATAAGAGAGGAAGGAAGACCGATAGACTTCCATCATGGATTCAGCAATTCGCAAGGCCCTCACGTGCACCGTCCTTGGAATCGGACTATTGATGGTCGGCTTCACCGCACTCGACCTGGGATCAGGCGTCACCTCCACCGCGTTGTGGATCGGCCTATTCGCGTGGCTGGTGGTCAGCGGGATCGCTTTGTGGATACTGCTTGCAGACCGCAAGAAGGATCCCGCCGGCACCGAGGCCTCGGAGTCGTAACCTTCCTACGCGAATGCTGCGGCTACCGCCAGCTTCAGCGCTGTTTGGAACTTTGTTTCTCGTTCCTCTGCGGTCATGTCCTGCGATCCGTCAAGTAGGTGGTCTGAGACGGTGAGTATGGTTAGGGCTTCTTTTCCAAGCTGAGAAGCGTTTCCATACAGTCCGGCAGCTTCCATCTCAACCCCGAGCACTCCGTATTCGGCCAGTGCTTCGGTCTGCCCAGGAACCTTCAGATAGAAGTGGTCGCGGCTGACAACGGGGCCAACAAAAACGCTCGGATCATCACCTGCAGCATTAGCGGCGGCACTGACCAGACTGTATGCCGCGGTCGCTGAGTAGTTGATTCCTGGGATGCGCACCTGGTTGTAGTTAGAGTCTGTGTGAGCACCCATACCAATAACCGTGTCGCCGACTTTCACCTTGGGGGAGATTCCCCCGCAGGTTCCGACGCGAATGATGCGCTGAACGTCGTACTGGCTGAAGAGCTCATATGAATAAATGCCAATGGACGGGATTCCCATTCCTGAGCCCATGACGGACAGCGGCCGCCCTTCGATTTCGCCAGTAAAACCGAGCATTCCTCGAACATCAGTAACTAGTTTGGGATCGGTAAAGAGTTGCTTTGCGATCCGTTCCGCCCTGCGGGGATCACCCGGCATCAGCACAGCGGGAGCGAGGTCGCCTTTTTCAGCGGAGATGTGGGGGGTTGCCATATTGTCCTCCGTGGGAAGTAGTTAAAGAAATCGGCGAGCCGCGCCGATCACTCTTTGAAGCCTACCTGTCTGTAGGGTTTCCCTGTGAACAAAGATGCTGATCCCCAGGCTCTGCTTGAGAAGTCGGACTGGAAGCTGGTTGCTTTCGACCTCGACGACACACTGGCACCCTCAAAGTCTCCGCTGCCAGAACCGATGGCGGCTGCCCTTCGCTCCCTGCTTGATGTCAGTGAAGTAGCAGTAATCTCCGGTGGAGCGCTACCACAGTTCCGGTTGCAGTTGCTAGACAACCTAGAGGCAGGCTCCGATGAGCTCTCTCGACTGCACCTGCTTCCGACCTGCGGCACACAGTACCTTCGATTCGACGAGGGGAGCCTCCACGAGGTGTACGCCCATCACCTTTCCGAGCGGCAGCGCGAGGAGGCGATTCAGGTCCTGGTTGATGCAGCAAACGAACTTGGGCTGTGGGAGGCCGCTCCCTGGGGCGAGATCATTGAGGATCGTGGCTCACAGGTCACCTTCTCTGCACTAGGGCAGCAGGCTCCCCTTGGGGCAAAACGTGACTGGGATCCGACCGGAGAGAAGAAGAACGCTCTGGTTGCTAGAGTCGGACCCCTCCTGCCAGACCTGGAGGTTCGCGGCGGCGGGTCAACCTCTGTCGACATTACCTCGAAGGGCATCGATAAGGCTTACGGAATGAACGCGCTCCTCGACATAACCGGATATGGCAAGAATCAGATGCTCTTCATCGGCGATCGGCTCGACCCCGAGGGGAACGACTATCCGGTGAGGGCCGCGGGCTGGCCCACATTCGCCGTGGACGGTTGGGAGGATACCGTCGTTGCGGTGACGCAGATAGCGACCGCAATAGGTCACCCTCCGACCCAGGAAGACTAGGCCTTGTCCGCCTTCTTAGCAGCAGCACGGGGACCATCCGGGTCGGGGATGTCGCCCCTTGCAACCTGTGGCTTGGGGGAGCGCCAACGGCGCGCCATTACCATCCTGGTGTACATGTAGAACCAGGTGCCCTTGGGAATCGGAGTGTCCGGATAGATCTTCTTCAGACGACTCTTCATCCGTAGCCAGACAATGATTCCCTCTACCACCGAGATGGCCAACAGGGCATAGAACAACACCATTAGCCCGACCATGACATAGCTGACGAAGCGCTCGTCCAGTTTGACAAAGGTAAGGATCAGGACCCCACCTAAGAACAGGATCATCGCGGGTAGCAGGAACTCAGAGATTGACCACCGGGCGTCGATCCAGTCGCGCACGTACCTGCGGATTGGACCCTTGTCGCGAACCGGAAGATAACGTTCATTGCCGGTTTCAAGGGCGACCCGCTCGCGCGCATAGGCCTCGTCCCTCTTTTGGCGCTCTATCTGCTTGGCGAGCTTCCTGTCATTGGGAACCAGGGGGCGGCGGTTCGCTAGCTCGGCCTCTCGACGAGATCGCGTCGGTGTCGACTTCTTGTTGGAGGGTGCAGAGGATTCCGTGATGTCGGTCTGTTCTTCGTTCTTCTTTGCCACGCGCTAAGGGTATCTGAGTCTGTCCGCAGCCCCAATCCGAAAACATGGTGGAACCGGTCTCGTGCACGTCAGACTGCGGCTATCGACTCGGGGTAGATTTGAGTCATGACGACCCAAGAAGAACTGACACAGCGCATTGACCAGGGATTTGACGCGGAACTTGCCTTCCTCACGGACCTCGTGAAGATTCAGTCGATCTCGTCTGATCCATCCAAGGTGGGCGAGGTATTTCGTTCAGCAGAGTTCGTTCGCGACTCGTTCGCCTCGCTCGGTCTGGATGCGGGTGTTCGCACTGCGCCGATGGCAAATGGGGAGGAGGGCCGACCCGCGGTTATCGCCAGAAGCGTCCACGACCCGAGGAAACCAACCGTGCTTCTCTATGCTCACCATGACGTGCAGCCCGTCGGGGATGTAACTCGCTGGTCGTCCGATCCGTTCGTCACTGAGATTCGCGACGGACGTATCTATGGCCGAGGAACTTCTGACGATGGTGCCGGAGTTGTAGTACACCTGGCGGCGCTGAAGGCATTTGACGGTCAGCTACCCGTCAATGTCGTTGTGTACGTGGAGGGCGAGGAAGAAGTGGGATCGCCCTCGTTCAAGAACTTCCTTGAAAAGCACCGAGACCTGTTGGAAGCGGATGTGATTATCGTCGCCGACTCCGGGAATTGGACTACGGACATCCCGGCCATAACGTCTTCACTGCGCGGAGTCTCCTCTGTTGATGTCACAGTCAGAGTGTTGCAGCACGCGGTTCACTCCGGAATGTTTGGCGGACCTGTTTTGGACGCTGTAACGATTGCTTCGCGCCTAATCGCGACTTTGCATGACGAGGATGGGGACGTCGCAGTTCCCGGCTTGGGTGGAAACGCGGTGGCTGAGGTTGACTGGAGCGAGGACGAGTATCGTCGAGACGCCTCGGTGGTTGACGGGTACCGACTCGCCGGCACCGCGGACCTGGCTGCGCAGGTATGGACGATGCCCGCAATATCGGTCATTGGGATGGACGTGACTGCGGTGGAGGATTCGGCAAACGCGATCATTCCGCAATGCAAGTTTCGACTGAGTATGCGCACCGTTCCGGGAGTGTCGACCGGTGACTCACTAAAGGCACTGACGGAACACCTGATCAACAACGTTCCTTTTGGGGCCGAGATCAGTGTTAGCGTGGCGGAAGAAGGCTCCTCGTACACCGCGAATCTGGGCAGCGTCGAAGCGGGAATGCTACGTGAGGCGCTCACTAGTGCTTACGGGGTGGAGGCCGTTGCGATTGGCCAGGGCGGCTCGATTCCATTCATCGCGGAGTTCGAGCGAGCGTTTCCGGAAGCCACAGTCTTGGTCACCGGCGTTGAAGACCCCTCAACTAACGCGCACTCCGAGGACGAATCGCAGTCGTTGTCTGTTCTTCGCAACGCAACGCTCGCCGAGGCCGTTTTGTTGAACGAACTCGGTCGAGCGGGAGACTAGGTTCTATGCGGGTCCTGGTCGTTGGGCACTGGGACCTCAGCGCGGAGGATTTGTCTGGGAAGGATGATCTCTCCGGGCAGGTCCTACAGTGGCTCCTCAACAAGTCCGATGTTGCCGGGGTGTCCGGAGCCAATGTCCGCGCGCTACGGGGGATCGTCGAGGGCATTCGCGTCTCGGCAGGTGTTGGCGCAGGGGATTCTCTGCAGTTGCGGCTACTGCCTTTTGGTCCCTCGTCGGCCTTCGTGGAAGCACTGGCACAGGACGGACCTGTCTCGGGTAGCTTCAGGCACGTCGTCTCGGGACGCAGAGAGGCCTCATCGGTAGGCATCGGCTCGGAGCTCCGAGACCTCGGGTCTTTCAAAGGAACTGTGCTGGTAGAAGGAGGCCATTCCTGGTCACACGACTGGGGAATGGGACTACTTGGGGCGTTGGTTGGCGAGCCGACAGTGAGCCTTGAAGACGCTTCATCGACCCTCGAAGATGCCATGGAGGCCGCGCGATCGACACTGGCAGGCCGCACAATCGTCGTTGCTAGTTCGACGTCACGTTCGTTGCTCGGTCCGGGAGGGACC
>JBATQJ010000112.1:0-25832 GCA_049291975.1 Scrofimicrobium sp. | reverse complement strand
CAGGGGGTGATCTGCCTCAATCGGCGATGTGGGTCGATCTGGTGCTGGACGACATTGCTGCGGTGCTGGAGCAGGAGGGCGTGACACGGGCATACATTGCGGGTTCCTCGTACGGCAGTTATCTGGCCTCAAGCTTTGCTGCAAAGTATCCCGAGCGCGTTGCCGGGATGCTATTGGACTCGGCGTTGCAGTCGACCAAGGATCTGACTTTGGAACGCGAGGCGATCCGGCGGCTATTTTGGGAACCCGATACCCAGGTGGGACAGTGCGTTCGAGAGCTGACGGAACGAGGAGAAGACCAGCGCATTCTGCTGGATGTCGTCCGTTCTGGCTACGAACTAAGCGGGATGCCGTTGGTGGAATCAGCGGTGAGCCGCAGAATCTCCGACAAGTTTGACCCGGTGTGGCAGGGTCTTGCCTCGTACACCGCCCGAGACGAATCCATCGCGGGCATTCCGTACTTCTACGAGTTTGAACGAGCAGGGACCATCGGGTTTCGGGAACTCGACTACGGAGCCGTGCCCGACGGGTTACCGCTGGACCCGGCGCTGACGTACGCCCAGATTGCCGACCGGTTTCCCTCGTTCGAGGGAGAACTACTCGATCTGCCAGCGGAAACACGCGGCTTTGACTGGCCCATGGTCGTGCTGTCGGGGACGAGGGACGTGCGGACGCCCGCGGCAATCGCCGAGCGAACCACTTCCCTTGCACCGGATGCAACACTTGTCCGCATCGAGAACGGACACAGTGCCCTCGACAGTCATCCAGTCGCGTTTGTGAAGGCACTGAAGCTGTTGGTGGCAGGACAAAGCCGACGGCTACCCGGTTTGGAAGAAGAGTTGAACGCCCTTCCGCGACGCGGGCTCACCGCCGGCTTAGCGAAAGCAATGGAACTGCTGGCCAAAACCTCGCGATCATCAATCACATAGAGAAGCAACGCGCGGCTGCTTGGCCTGGGAAGCTCTCTATCTGAGTGACAACTCTTGGGGGTTTCTAGAGTTGAACCTCGTGGACTGCTTCTAGAGCCTTGGCGTCATCCTCGGTCATTCCATCGATTGGGCCGCCGTCCCAGACGATGTCGCCACCAAGGGCTTCGAGGACCTTCTCGTGTTTGCCGTGTCCGAGCTTTGCTCCGTGGACCAGGGTCGCCGGGCTCCACATCATGGCGATTGAATCGTGCCAACCCTTGCCGGTGTCGGTGCCCTCAAGAATGTCTTTGACCGTTCCCGGAATGGTCTTCAGGTGTGGCGTGAAGACGTTTGCGAGGACTGCGAACTTGATTTCGCGTTCCTCGCCCGGAGCCGCCATCGCGGTCTCTGTGATGTCGCCAGTCAGCGCGTCGACGAACTCATCGGTTTCCAGCAGCAGGACACCGTTAGTGGTACGAGGGTTACATTCGATCGCGATGAGGCCACCTTCGCTGTCGACAAAGTCGAATGAGAGTTGGCCACTGTAGCTGCAATCCAGCTGGTCAACGATCTTCTGCGTGTATTCGAGGGTCTTGGTTGAGTCGTCGGCAACGAACTCGATTCCGGTCGAGTGAGCCCACTGCTCGGGAGCTCGATAGGTGACCATGCTGGTGACTTTGCCGTCCACGACGGTTGCATAGGTGCAGACCATGGGCCCGTCAACGAACGGCTGGATGATCCAGGGCTGCTCCGGGGTCGGGTGGCAATCCTCGACCTTCATCGCCCCTTCGAGAGGGCCGGTGTTGGTGAGCAGTGCGACTCCGCCACGGGAGAAGGCGGCGCGGGCAAAGTATCGGGGGAAGCGAGAGATGGCCTCTTGCAGGCTCTCCTCGTCCGTTGCTACGACCGTCTCGGGAATCGGGACGCCGGCGTCTTCACAGAGGCGCTGGAAACTGACCTTATCGTGGAGCATCGCGAGTTTGTCGAACGGGCCGGTGAAAACCTCGACACCCTCGGGCAGATCGGCGCGACGTGCGGCCAGGTAAAAGGCTTCCTCGAAAGTGGGAATGATGAGATCAATCTGATTCTCGACCGCGAAGTCGCTTACGTCCTTGATGAACTGGTCGGTATCGAACGTCGGCGACGCAGTTACGAGGTGGCCCTCGGCGTACTTTGAGTGGCTCCCCATCGCACCGCCATATGTGTCACTGGCGAAAACGGTGTGGCCGGTGCTGCCAAGCTTACGGACGATGTCGAGGGTGAAGGGATTCCTGGAACTGGTGACCAGAACGCGCATTTGTGTGCCTCTCAAAACGGGGTGATTAATAGTCAGATACTATCAACGCCTGCGCGTCTTTGCCGGGGATAAGAGATCGCACCGTGGGGGTGAACCCGGTGTTGATCGCGAGGTCGACCAGTAGGCAGGCTTGTCTGAGGGATTAGTTGTCAGTCAGGAGCCTTAACGTGTGCGGCCAGCTTTGTCGCATTCCCATAACGCTCCTTAGACATAGCGTCAGTCGGACGTATAGTTTTGGCATGAAAAAACAGATCCTTAGGCCCTTGGTGGCCGTCGTCGCAACCGGTGCCCTCGCTCTTGGTTTAGGGGCGTGCACTTCAAACAGTGGCGGTGAGAAACCGACCTCGGACAGTGGAACCAGCGTGGACGGCGGAAGTGTTCTGCCGCCTGTGATTGCTGAGGTGGCCGACCTGGATGGTGGCTCATTCACCATCAACGAGAAGCAGCCCCTGGTGGTAAACGCCGATGATCCAACTGAGTGGACCGGCGAGGCCACGGACGAGGCGGTTGCGGAGTTTGTGGCGGGCCGCGATGATGGGTCGGCGGTTTTCAACCCCGGGTTTAGCGCGGTTGGTCCTGGGACAACGGATGCCTCAATGACCTCTCCAGATGGAACTACTTACAGCTTCAAGATCATCGTTTCGGACGAGAAGTAGCCCTAGCCGCGTTCCTCGGGGAGGAACTGCTGGTATGAGGGCAGGTCAAGCATGCCGTGTCCGGAGATCCCGACGACTATGACCTCTTCCTTGTCTGAGTTGCGCGCCCGCTCAAATGCTGCGGTTAGAGCGTGATTGGACTCCGGCGCTGGCACTATTCCCTCAGTCCGGGCCAGCAGGATTCCGGCGTCGAACGCATCCTGCTGCTCGACCGCCATGGGCTTCACAAGACCCAGATTCACCGTGTGGCTGAGCGCCGGGGACATGCCGTGATAGCGCAAGCCACCGGCGTGGATCGGGTCTGGAACGAAGTCGGCGCCCAGGGTGTACATCTTGAGCAGTGGGGTCATGCCGGAGAAGTCGCCGTGGTCGTAGCGGTACTCGCCCTGCGTGAGCGACGGGCATGCGGAAGGTTCAACTGCGATGACCTCAGTCTTTGCACCGGCCACTAGAACTTCCCTCAGGAATGGGAATGCAAGTCCGGCAAGGTTGGATCCACCCCCGGCACAACCAATGACAACGTCTGCCCCGTCTTCTCCAGCTTCCTTCAGTTGCTCAATGGCTTCTTGACCGATCACGGTCTGATGCAGGACAACGTGGTTTAGCACCGAGCCGAGTGCATAGCGAGCATTCGGGTCTTTCACTGCCGTCTCAACCGCTTCACTCACCGCCATTCCCAAGCTTCCGGGTGTGTCGGGTTGCTGTGCCAAGATCGCTCGTCCCGCTTCGGTCAGGTCCGAGGGGCTGGGATGAACGGTGCTGCCGTATGTTTCCATCAGGTAGCGGCGGTACGGCTTGGAGTCGTACGAGGCGCGGACCTGCCACACCTCAACCTCCACCCCGAAGAGGGCGCCACCCAGTGCAAGCGATGCACCCCACTGGCCCGCGCCAGTCTCGGTGGTGAGCTTGGTGATGCCCTCTTTCGCGTTGTAGTACGCCTGCGGAAGGGCGGAGTTGGGTTTGTGGCTACCCACGGGAGAGGCACCCTCGTACTTCAAATAGATGCGCGCTTTGGCTCCCAGCTCGCGTTCTAGGCGGTGGGCGCGAATGAGGGGAGTGCGCCTCCAAACTGAGTAGGCCTCGCGTACCTCCTCAGGAATAGGAATATAGCGCTCCGTGGAGAGTTCTTGCTCGGAGAGTTCCCGGGCGAAGATGCCGGAGAGTTCGTCAACGGTGATCGGCTCTTTAGTGCCGGGGTTGAGGTGCGGCGGGATCGGCTCGGGAAGATCGGCGTTGATGTTGTACCAGGACTTGGGGACAGTGGGGAACCGGTCGACTTCGTCGGCCTTGATCGTTTCGCTTGTCACCTGGTCACTCATGGGATTCAACTTTCCATCAACTCTGATTCGCAATGTGGACCGCCCGCTCGGGCAGACTGTTCGATGTTAGCCCGAACCGGAATTCAGCCGCGGAACTGTCTACATGTACTGAGCGATGGAGTTCAGCGTCTTTGCTATCGCCTTCGGGAGCGTTGCCTGCCATTGGAGCACGTCGTGGCCCGCCGGATACTCGTTGTATTCGATCAATGAGTTCTGCGCGGTGAGCAGTGCGGCGGCGGCTCGGCAGCGTTCCACAACTCCCGCATCGATGGTCCCTGCTTCCAAGAGGATTGGTGCGCCATTCGCCCGGCCCGCCCTCTCCTCAAACCATCCTGGCTCGTAGTCCCAGGGCGAGGGAGAACTCGGGAACCAGAGCGACGGCGACTGCGCGATCGCCGCACTGACCAGCTTTGGATGCCGCGTGGCGCATTCAGCCGCGAATAGACCGCCGAGGCTTTGTCCCACAACTATCCAGGGTCCATCACCTATCGAACTGCCAGCGACAGTGTGAACCGACTTAAGCAGAGCCTCTGTCACTCGGTCGTCCCCCGCGTAGTCAATTTCCCGTTGCAACGGGCCGCCGGAGTCGAGGAAGAGGAGGTGCGCCGCCGGGATCTCACCTCGTTCGCGCTGTGCTTCGAGTTCCGCGGCGATTGGGAACTGCTCCCGCCACACTTCGCCATCGGTAAAGACAATCACGGGTGAAGATTCACCCGTCCCTTCCATCGCGTAGTGGTGTAGCGCGAGTTCCGCTCCAGTTACCGGGCTCACCACGCCGGTTAGAGTCCGTATGACGGTGGGTGGGTTGTTCCATAGTGTCAGCGACGGTGCCAACGGCCCTCGTGCAACCCCGTACTCCGGGATTACCTGCGCTCCGGAGGCGACCACTGCTTTGCTCGGGATGCGCTCGCGGGCGTGGGCATCCGCCTGGGCGAATCGCGCCACCCCAGCAACTACCCGCATATCGACACGAGTGTGAATCGCAGGCGGAACTGGCTGGGGGAGCGGGACGAACAGGTAGCTCCCAAGCCAGTTCGAGGGGAGCCGTAGGGTCAGAGCGTAGACCTCAGACCCCTCAATCTGTTCCAGTTTGGTGTCCTCAACGTCCAAGGTGTCGGTGATTCTGTTGAGTTGGACTACGACGCCATGGGGTGCTTGGCCAAACCAGACAAAGGTGAACAGGGTCGACGCGCTGTCGTCGCACTCCTCTATGAGAGGAGTGCCTGACTGGGTCACCTGATCTCGGAACTGTGCGACGATCTCAGTGCGAAGAGCTTCGGAGGCATCGGCGAGTTCACGGCGCAAAGCCTCTATGGTCTGTGACTGAGCGCGCGGCAGAGGCCAAGGTCTGATCGTGTGGGGAGGAGTGGATCGGGCGAACAGTCGAGCCCGATAGGCTCGGGCCTCGTCGCCACCGCCGCCTATTTCTGATTGTTGCACCCTGATTCTCCCGTTCGTTTGGTGACGATCACACACAATCCGGCCTGTTTAGGTAAGCCTAACCTATGTAGACTTAGGGGCGTTTTCCGGTGCCTGCAACACCCAGCGTCCGGGAGGAGGCGATTTCTGTACGTACGAAGTTGCCCAGAAATAGCATCCAGGAATGACGGAGCATCCCAATGACCACAACGCCCGAGGCCAGGACGACATCGAAGCAAAGTCAGACTGTTCCGTTCACAACCAGGTCTCTTCTTGTCTGCGTAGTTCTTGGGGCTTTCACTGCTGCGTTGCTACACATCGCGCGCTTGGTTGGCGTCATGTTCCTAGCCGCGGCACCTTGGCTTGGTTCACCGTCTGCCCTTATCCCCTGGTTCACGATGATTATCGTGGCGGCCCTGCTGATTCCCCGGTTTGGTCCGGCTCTCATCACCGCGATTGTCGGAACCGTCGCGGGTGTGGGAACCATGTCGCTCGTTGCGGGCCTGGTGATCGAACTTGTGTTCTTCATCGCCCGTGTCCTAAGGAAACGCAGTGGAAAGGGGCCGATGGAACCGGAAGATCGTGCCGGACTCTACTGGTCGATAGTCGCCGCAATCGGAGTGGGCCTCGCAAGCTACGCGATTCTCTTTACGGTTAAGGAGTTCACCGCGTTACCCATGGGTCTGGTTCTTGCAGGACTCGGCATTCGCCTAGTTGCTGGAGTTCTCTATGGCTGGCTTGCCTACGCGATTGTCAGGGCTCTGCTCAATGCAGGTTTCGACCCGATCGGCCCTGGACGCCGAGGATCTGCCAGGCAGGTCGGCACAGGAGGCAACAACTGAATTCCGCTGTTGCAGTCCGAGGTCTATCGGTCGACTTCCCCGGTCGCTCCGGGGTGCTCAAGAACCTCAGCCTCGATTTTGAGGCTGGTAGCTACACTCAGGTTTGTGGGCCGACCGGTGCCGGAAAAAGCACGTTGGCGTTGGCTCTGATAGGGGTTATCGAAACCGCCACATCGGCTCAACTGCAGGGTGAAGTCCGGATCGATGGCGCCGATGTCGCGCTACTTCCACCGGTTGAGCGGAGCCGCAAAGTAGCGGCTGTTTGGCAACGGCCCGACGTTCAATTATTCCGATCAACTGTGTTGGACGAGGTCCGCTCTGGTCTCGACTATCGTCTTATTTCCGAGGAAGAGGCCACTTCGCGCTCCCGCGAGACACTTGCATTGGTGGGACTGGATGACATACCCGAAGACCGAGATCCGATGTCTCTTTCGGGTGGGGAACAGCAGCGCTTGGCGCTCGCGGCTGCCCTCGTCCTCGATACTCCAGTCTTGGTGTTGGACGAGGCAACTTCGGCCCTCGACTTGGAAGCCGCAGAAAGGTTTGGCGAAGCGCTTGATCGGGCCCGTGCTGCACGGCCCGTCACGGTCATCGCAATCGACCACCGCCCGGATGCCCACTTTGAGCGAGCCGACCGACTCCTCGTCCTTGAAGACGGAGAAGTTGTCTTGGACGGCGACCCATCGCGCGTGTATACAGATGACCTTACGGAAGTTGAACGACTTGGGATGCGACTGCCAACCAAACTGGGTGGTGACGCGTCTTTTGTTGGCACACTTTCGGGAACATTGGCGAACGAGGGAACGCCTACGGCACTCCGAGCCGACTCCCTCTGCTACTCGGTGGAGGAAACGAGGCTGCTGGACGAGGTGTGCCTCGAGCTTCCCCTCGGTTCTGTGGCGCTGATTACCGGAGACAATGGCGCGGGCAAGTCCACGCTCATGAGGCTGCTGGCGACAGAGATGAAACCGGGTAAGGGACGGGTTCTACCTCGTCCTCGCACAAGGATTCGCCAAGGTATCGGATACGTTCCACAACGTGGGGCTGAGATTATGCTACATACGCGAACAGTGGATGAGGTCTGCTCGGCTCTGACGCAGGGCCGTTCCAACACCGACGAGGCTGTGACGCGGCGTGCACTGGAACTGCTCGATCAGGCTGGACTCGGCGGAATGGAAGAGATGCATCCGCTCCGGTTGTCCGGTGGGCAACGGCAGCGACTTGCAGTACTTCTGGCGCTGGCTGAAGGGATCGGTGGTGCCAGAAAGCTAGCTCTTCTTGACGAGCCGACCAGTGCACAGGATGTTAGTGGGGCCGCACTGGTCCTGGGTCTGCTCACCGATGGCGCGGAGTCCCGAGTAACACTGGTGGCCACGCACGATCCTGCAGCGTTTTCTTCGGTGGCGACCCACCATGTGGCAATGAGGGCCGGTCGGACAGTCGAGGTCTCAAATGTTTGAAACCAACTTGGAAACAAAGCCTGTGTCCTCCACGGCTCATAGCGTTACGTTGCCTCGATTCGTGTTCCCGCTACGGACAGATGATTTGGAGGTCGACCGTGTCTAGCGCGAGAGTTTCGACGCGACCTGTGACCTCAAAGTCGCCGCTGATGCACCCACTGGTCTTGGTGTTGTTCCCAATTCCGGCGATGGTGGCGATTCTTTTCGGAGACAAGATCGAGTTTTCTCTTGTTGCTTTGGTTATCGGTTTGATTGCGGCGGCGTTCCGTGGCTGGAGATCCTTTCGGACAGCCCTCGTCACCACGCTCAGCACCCTGTTAATCCTTTGGATTGGTTTTTCGATCTCTCTGCCAGCTGATCCATTCGGGGTGGTGAGTCCGCCCATTGCGTGGCTCCCGTTCCATCCAACGGAGGCCAACATTTACTATGCACTGCGCGGTGCGATGAGGATCGTCGTGGTGTTACTTCTGTACGTGTTGACAGTCGCCTACGTCGACTGGCGTGCCTTTTCAGATACGCTGATCGACCGGTTCCACGTTCCTTACAGGGTGATGGACGTGCTGGGCCTCGGTGGCCGCTTTGCGGTGTTGATTCGTCGGGATGTGATGGCGGCGTGGTCGCTCGCGAAGCTCAGGGCTCGGGGAGACCCGCTGCGGAGTATCGCTCTTTCTTCGAGATTGACGATTCCTGTCCTAATGGCTTCCTTTAATCATGCTGATGAACTGAGTATCACGATGGATGCAAGGGGTTTTGGGGCGCTACCCCGGCGCACAGTCCATCATTCATTTCCGGTGAGGCCAAGAGACGTGTTGGCTTTGGTCGTGGTCTGGGCAACAACAATAGCCCTTGCGCTACTACTCGCCAGATAGCTGAGCGGACTGGAAACGCGGGCCGTCCAAACGCTACAGTTCCACGGAAAGTGGTCAATTGGATCCTGTCCACAGGTAGCGTGATTCGTGGTTGTGACTACTCTTGCGTGAGTCGATGATCGTGGAATGAATGGATCAGAGAACGAGCGCTGGCTGGAACGGATGGATGGTTACGCCCTTGACCGTAGACCTCCAGAGGTCTACGGTGATTGGGAAGTGGATGTCTCGTTGATAAGCGAGTGGTTTGGCTCTCTTGACCAGGGTTCGAAAGCGCAGGTTGCTGCTGCTATTCACGTGCTAACTCAGCGGGGGCCTAGCCTCGGGCGTCCCCTAGTGGACACAGTGCGAGGGTCTAAGTACAACAACATGAAGGAACTGCGCCCCGGCTCCACAGGAGATTCTGAACTGCGAATACTGTTTGCATTCGATTATGAGAGGCGGGCCATTATGTTGGTTGCGGGTGACAAATCGCGTTCGTGGAACCGTTGGTACAGGAAGAGCATTCATGAGGCTGAAAGACTGCTCGATGAACATATGGAACGTTCTAGGGGGAGCAACTGATATGAGCATGTCACTTGAGGAGATGCTTGAAAAATATCCCGTTGACCGGGAGTTGATGGAGGCACATGAGCGTCGGATGCTCGCTGAGGTCCGCGCTTATAAGCTGCGAGAATTGCGGGAAAAGGCGGGATTTACACAGGCCGAACTCGCGGATCGCATCGGTGTGGGTCAGCGGCAGGTATCTAAGATCGAGCGCGGCGAAATCGATAACGCAAAGGTGGGAACGATTCGTCGTTACTTGGAGGCGGTTGGAGGCGAACTGGAACTCGGGTACGCACTGGGTAACAAGCGAGTTCGAGTCGCCTAGTTGGCAACGAGCACTGCGATTGGGAGTAATGGCAGTTTTCTTGGCTGCCTGTTGCGGTTTGTTTGAGTTCGTTGGAGGTTTTGTCATGATTGCACTAACTACCGGAGTGGCCACACCCTCACTGTTGCTACCCGATTCCTACCACGGTAGGATTGTGGGTATGAAGATCAGTGTTAGCTTGCCCGACGATGATGTAAGGCGATTGGACGACTACGTTGAATCAGCGGGCCTACCTTCACGCTCAGCTGGTCTTCGCGAGGCGATCAAACTCCTTGGCGCCTCCCACCTGGCAACAGAGTATGCGGAGGCGTTCGAGGAGTGGGAATCCTCGTCCGATAGTGCGGACTGGGATCCAACGGTTGCGGATGGGCTAGATTATGAGGCGTGGTGACATCTGTTTCGCCGACCTTGAGCCCATCAAGGGGAGTGAAGCAAACAAGCGTAGACCCGTTGTGGTCGTCAGTAATGACCAGGCAAATGTATCGGCCGCGAGTTACGGCAGGGGTGTCATTACCGTAGTGCCGCTGACGTCAAACACGAAGCGTGTCCTATCGTTCCAAGTTCTGCTGAAGGCCGCAGATACTGGACTCATTAAGGATTCCAAAGCGCAGGCGGAGCAGATCCGTTCACTCGATGTCACCCGGCTTGGTGCTGTTGTCGGTAGTGTACCGCCACATTTAATGGGCCAGATTGACGATGCGATGCGGCTGCATCTGAGGCTCTGAGTCAGTCGGCTCGAACCGCTAACAGCTTGTTGGCGCCGACTTGTTTTCGCGACTCTTTTGCAGTTCAGATTAGGTCTCTATTCCCATGTGGCCCAAGAGCTTAGCTGATATTTTGAAGTACGGTCTTTCTGCCTCGTAGTCGGTTGCAATGGGGCATCGCTTAACTGAATCTCAGTGCGGAACGGCCACCCATCGTTATGTCCTCGGCCCTTTGTCTGGCAGGGCTGACGCCGGTCGCGTTCGCCGATGAGGTTGCGGGGGTGGAGGATTACCCGCAGTCACTTATCTCCACTCGGGCTGAGCTTTCGGACGAGGGTGAAGACTCCTCCGTTCTATCCGCATCTGACGCTCCGGATGGCACCGGTGATGCTGTTGTTGATCCGACGACTGACCCGTCCTCGGAACCATCGGCTGTCACCGATGAGGGCGACCTGGATCTGGACCTCGCGCAGAGCCCGGACACATCCTTAAAGCGTTTCTCGAAAAGCATCCGTGGCGAGGGCGTCAGTTCACTAGATGCTGGACCAGGTGGAACTTGGGGCGATGCGCCATGGTCGTTCGATGTGTTAACCGGCTTCCTCACGATTGAGGGCAGCGGTGACGAGGGTGACCCGAACACGCTCGGGAATTACGAGGCGTCCCCTTGGAACCGAACGGACGGTGAAAAGGTTACCGCTTCCCTGATCAAGAAGATTGTGTTGGAGGACCCGGAGAGCATCAAGTTCCCCGAGGACAGTCAGTATCTGTTCAGTTATTCCTGGGAGGGATACCTGTCGGAGGTAACGGAGATTGTAGGGATCGGTGAGGTCATAACTGAAGGCGTTACGAACATGTATGCAATGTTCCTCGTTATGTCCTCGCTGGAAGAGCTGGATTTGTCCGGCTGGGACACTTCCAGTGTCTTGAACATGGCTGGCATGTTCGCTTATGCGTCTTCGTTAGAAGAACTGGATTTGTCCAACTGGGACACTTCTTCTGTCGGGCACATGAGCGATATGTTCGCCGGTGCGTCCGCACTGGAGGAACTGAACGTGTCAGGTTGGGACACTTCTAGCGTTTCGGACATGAGTTCCATATTCTACGGGGTGTCCTCGTTGGAGAGCCTTGATTTGTCGGGTTGGGATACTTCCAGTGTTTCGGACATGAGCTATATGTTCAGCGACGCGTCCGCACTGGAGGAACTGGACCTGTCGGGTTGGGACACGTCGAGTGTTTTGGACATGCGATACATGTTCTTCGGTGCGCCCTCGCTGGCTGAGCTGGATTTGTCCGGCTGGGACACTAGTTGTGTTTCCGCGATGCTCGGAATGTTCTCTGGTACTACCTCGCTCGCGTCGTTGACGTTGGGTGAGAAGACCAAGTTGGGGCGAGATCTTTTTCTTCCTACGCCATGGCCAAGTGTGACGCTGACGGGTAGGTGGGTTCGTGTTGGGTCTTCCTCCGACACTTCGCCGTGGTGGAGCGGAACGGGCGGCGAACTAATCGAGCGCAGCCAGAATCCTGTGACCGCTGCCGGTACCTACGTCTGGCAGCTGAAGGCCCCGGTTACGGTTGATTTGGGTGCGGGTACCTGGGCTTCCGATGCTCAGCCCACCAATCTCGATTCGCTTAGGGATGCTATCGTTGGCGATCTTGTGGAGGTGCCGGACGCTGACCCGGTGTGGGAGGATCACGACTTTGTCGGCTGGCAGCTGAGTAGGCCGAGCATTGAGCGGACGCCTGCTACCTTGACCTCGTTCGTAGTTTCGGAGCAGGTTCTGACCCTAAGTGCTCAGTGGACTGACACCGTCTACCAGGTGACGTTTGATTTGACAGGAGGGGATCCCTCGTCCGAATTCGATGCGGTCGAGGGAATAGTGGGCGAAGACGTGACGCTACCCTCGCAGGTCCCGACCCGTGCTGGCTACAGGTTTGCGACCTGGGAGGATCAGGATGGTGGGGTATTTGGAGCCGGCGATTCATTCCGGATGCCCAGTGGCGGAATAGCCTTGACGGCCAAGTGGCAGAGCGCATGGGGCGAGGCTCCCTGGTCGTTTGATGCGGATTCAGGGGTGCTGACGATTTACGGCAGTGGCGATCCTGATGATCCCTACGAGTTGGGCGGTACCGGATCCTCGCCATGGCTTCGTAACGATGACTCCCAGATACCGGCGCACCAGGTAAGGAAGATCGTTCTAAGGAATCCTTCCAGCCTCAGGTTGCCGCAGAACAGCGGATACCTGTTCGGTGACGGTACGGCCGAGCAGACCGGAGGCCTCCCCAACCTCACAGAGATCGAGGGGCTTGGCGACGTCCAAACTGATCAAGTGTTTGACATGAGCGGCATGTTTGAGGGCGCGTCCTCGCTGGAAAGTCTGGACTTGTCGAACTGGGAACTGTCAGACCAGGTCTACATGGCTGACATGTTTGCTCGCACTTCATCGTTTCGGTCTTTGACGTTGGGCGAGGGAATCAGTTTGACCGACGACCTTGGTCTTGAGGCTCCCGTTGATGAGGGTTACACGGGTCTGTGGGTGCGGCTTGGTTCCGCCTCGGATACTTCCCCGTGGTGGCGTGGGACCAGTGCTGATCTGTCTGAGCTCGGGGACGGTGCTGCCGGAACCTATGTGTGGCAGTTGAAGGCCCCAGTTGAGTTCGACCTGAGCGATGGTGCTTGGCCCGCTGAAGGACCGACGAACTTGGAGGCACTGTCGAACGCCGCCGTCGGCGACCTGGTATATATGCCGAACGTCGACCCGGCTTATGAGGGATACAAGTTCCTCGGGTGGCAACGTGGGGTGGTTCGGAGTCTTGACGGTTCGTTGCAAAAGGGCGACTCGTTCGTTGTGACAAACCAAGAGATACTGCTGCAGTCGATGTGGGAGAAAGCTCCAGATCCGAAGCCGACTCCTTCTGGAGGCGGCGGGGAAAAGCCGGGTAGTGATACGTCCACGCAAGGTCTGGCTCCAGATTCCCTGCCGAACACCGGTGCCAGCACGGCACTTTTTGGTATGTTCGGTAGCACATTGGCCCTCGCAGGTGCACTGATGCTAGGAGCGAGCCAGCGCAGAAGGCGAGAAGGCTGACAATCAGGGACTGCCGCAAATCACTAGTTTCGTTCTGAGTGTCCGGTTCGGTTGGTGCGGTGAGACAATTGCAGCAGATCACTCATCAACACAGTTGGGAACTATGGTGGACAGTTCTGTTGACTGGGCCATTCTGCCTTCGGGTACGGAGACTTTGACATTCGATGCTCCATCGGGCGGGTTAGCGGCGGCGGCGTGGGGACCCAAGGATGGCGTTCCGGTCTTGTTGCTTCCGGGAATCACTGGATCGAAGGAAGACTTCTCACTGATCGGTCCTGTGCTCGGCAATAACGGCTATCGCGCGGTGGCGGTCGATCTTGCCGGACAGTTCGCTTCCGGCGATGCCGGCCCCGACCAAGACGGGCACTGGTCTCTTGACCTCCACACCGAGGATGCACTCGCGATCCTTAGACAAATCGGTCGCGCACACCTGGTTGGTTACTCCTACTCGGGAATCGTCGCGTCTAACGTCGCGGTCATGAATCTGGAGCTTCTTCGCTCTGTTGTCTATCTGTCCGCTCCCCCTATCTCGGGTGACTCGTTCAGAAAAATGCGTGTTGTCGGCGTTCTGTCACGATTCGTGACCCCGAGGATGGGCTCAGCCATTCTGCGAGGTGCCATCCGTAACGGAATCAACTGGCTCCCCCGCAAACGTAAGGAGTTCATAAAGTACCGGCTAAAGTTCACAAAGAAACAGAGTGTCGACGACACGATGGCAACGATGATGGCTGTTCCAGATTACGAGGAAGCTCTGGCCACCTCATCGCTTCCGCTTCGAGTTACCGCTGGTACCGGGGACCTTTGGTCCCTGAAAACACACAGAGCGTTTGCCGATCGGATAGGGGCACAGTTCAAGTCGTATCGCAGCGGTCACAGCCCGGCTGAGTCCACGCCGCAAGAGTATGCGAGAGACCTGATTGACTTCTTTCATAAAGTGGACGAGGGGAAGCTCGCCTCAGAAACGCCACTTTAGGTCGGCGCACACGGAGGATTTAGACGTTAGGGCGCCGCAATGTCAAGTGGTCGATCTGGCTGGGCGTTGCGTTAGTCACGGCCCTTTGATATCACCCGGCGACATGGAGTCGTTTCGAGAACCAGTGCGGCTCCGAGAGCTAGTAATCGTGGTGTCGTCTCCACCACGGAAGGATCTCCGGCCACGTCACCCGCATCGTCCGCAGTGCCTTTCCGATTCGCGTTGCGAACGCATGAGGCCCATCAAAAGGTCGAGCCGAAACCCCGACGCGCAAAGTCTCGTCGTAGACGACGTTATCGCTGGGACGCATGCGAATCGATAACTCAAAGTCATCGTGGATATCCGCGCGGTCAGAGAGCACCTTGTCCCGCAACTGCTCCCACAGAGCAACGCTCATGGCGGAGTTCGAGCCGAAGAGAACCGGGTTACCCAGCCACGGATTCATTATCGAGACCATCAGTCCTAGGTAACAGTGCTTCCCGAACCAGCGACTGAAGCGCGTCCCACCATAGAAATCGCCCATACCGGTAAGCGCCAGCAAGGTCGGATCCTTGGTGAAGGTACGGTCGATCCTCTCGATCCAGTCCGGCGGCGGCACCGAATCGGCGTCCAGGCGGGCGATCACATCTGCGCCGCGTCTGGCGACCTCGTCATACGCCATTGAAGCGGCGGGCCAAATACCAATGAGAGGTTGAGAAAGCAGGATTGCCCCGTGGTCTTTCGCGACCTGAGCCGAATCGTCCTCAGAACTATCGTCGACGACAACGATGAAGTCCGCAGGTCGTGTCTGAGCGCTCAGTGCTTGCAGGCAGGTCTGTAAGAAGCTGGCATCGTTACGGCAGGGGATCGCCACGCCAATGATGAGCCGATCAATGTCGGCATCTTCTTGCTTCACCCTCGCTCCTGGTTACTGCAGGACTGCATGCATCTTCCCGGCGCTGGAAACGCGCGCTACTCCCGGGAACGCACCAACGCTCAACCGAGCGATCTGGGGGCAAAGCGTTACACCAACGGGGCATTCCTATCGTAAGGTGTCGCCCGCACTGTCGGCAGTCTGATTTGCGCCTCAAACTGGTGCTGACCTGGGAACTTGCGGAGGATAGGGGATTCGAACCCCTGAGGGCTTGCACCCAACACGCTTTCCAAGCGTGCGCCATAGGCCACTAGGCGAATCCTCCTGCGCATTCCCATGGGATCGCCACGGGAACGTGCCCGATAATACTAGCCCGGCGCCTACCCCTCGTTCCACTTCGATAGGTGTGGGATCCGTCGTGAAACCGAGCAGGCTCTGGTTCACAGAACCTGCTCGCGTTCATACGTGCGCCATATGAGCTTCATAGCTTTCTCATAGGTTGCCTTGGTTGTCTTGTCTCAGTTGATGAATCGTTCATCGGAAGGAAAGACAATGAAACGCAGCATTGCCAAGGGAGCGGTCGGCTCTCTCGCCGCGATACTACTGATCGCTGGTTGCTCCACAACAGAAGCCGCAGTTAGCGAAGAATCCACAATGTCGGCGTCCGAAACTGTTGTGGCGACCGAAGTGGCACAGAGTGAAGAGGTCACAACGACCACCGTCACTGCTGATTCGGTCCTCGATGTCGACTGGAGCCAACTTCCCTCCACTGACGTGACACTGACCGACGAGGGCCTGACAATCACCGATGCTGGGACCTATGTGCTTAGTGGGAGCTCGGCCGGTCAGGTGATTGTGAACTCCGAGGGATACGTTCGTATCCTCCTGTCAGGAGCCACGATCACCAGTTCAGCGGGTGCGGCCATCCAGGTGGACAACGCCGAGGGAGTGGCGATTGAGACCGCAGAGGGAACTGAGAACAGCATTACCGACGCGGCGACAAGGGCGGACGAGGAGATTGCTGGCGCCATCTACTCCGCCGATGACCTGCTTCTAACCGGTAGCGGCACACTGAATGTCACGGCCAACTTTGAGGATGGCATAGTCGGCAAGGATGACCTGTGGATTGATTCGGGAACCATTAATGTCACGAGCGTCGACGACGGCATCCGTGGTACTGACTCCCTGAACGTTAGTGGCGGCACCATCACGATCAATGCGCTTGGCGACGGGATGAAAGCCAGTAACTCTACCGATCTGGGCAAGGGGAACCTGGCGATAACCGACGGCAACATCACCATCACAACGGGAGACGATGCGATTAAGGCTGAGCAGAGCCTGTCAATTGCGGGCGGAACGATCAACATTGTTCAGTCTGTTGAGGGCATCGAAGCTCCAGTGATCGTCATTGATGGCGGGGACATCACAATTAATGCCTCGGACGACGGGATCAATGCCTCGGCTTCGGACATCATCACTGACGGACTAAGCATCACGATCAATGACGGCAATCTGACGATCAATATGGGTGCCGGAGATACTGACGCGATCGATAGTAACGGTGATCTAACGATCAACGGTGGAACCCTAACAATCTCTGCGCAGTCGGCCTTCGACTACGACGGGGTGGGAACACTGAACGGTGGAACTCTCATCGTGAACGGTGAACAGGTATATGAACTGGCCCAAATGATGATGGGTGGACCCATGGATGGCGGAGTGGGCGGCGATCCAGGGATGATGGGTGGTCCCGGCGGAATGTAACCTCGCTTGACCAACCCGATGCGGCTCCCTACTCAGACGTGAGTGGGGAGCCGACTTCTGTGAGGGAGCGGATCTGCTGGGGACCGGATCGGGTAGGAAGTGGATTGGCCAGCGATTGGATCCAATAATCGGACGCACCAGGCGGCAACCCATCTTCTGGTTTTCCAATCAGACAGGGAAACCCCTGTGCCGAATCTACGGCGTGTTGCCTCCCTATCCGATTGGAAACGGAGAGGGAGTTGGTGGTTAGGCGAGGGCGGCTAGGGCCGCCTCGTAATCCGGTTCCTGGCCGATCTCGGGGACCTGCTCGGTGTAGACGACAGTGCCGTCCTCGTCCAACACGACAACAGCGCGGGAGAGGAGCCCCTCAAGCGGGCCGTCGACCATGGTTACTCCGTAGTCGTCTCCGAACGAGGACCTGAACGCCGAGGCGGTCACCACCCCGTCGATGCCCTCGGCTCCACAGAAACGTCCGAGGGCGAACGGAAGGTCTTTCGACACGCACACGACGGTGGTGCGATCCAGGTTCGCGGCTAGCTCATTGAAGTGTCGGACTGCCGTTGCGCAGACTCCGGTATCGATGGATGGGAAGATGTTTAGGATGACACGTCCTGCAGGGAGGGCGCTAAGCTCCACTGCGCCCAGATCGGGACCTACTACCGTGAACTCTGGAGCGGCGCTACCGACTGCGGGAAGTTCGCCGATTGTGTGGACTGGGGTTCCTCGAAAAGTTATCTCACTCATATGACCATGGTCCCACTTTGAGCGAGATCTAGGAAGCCCCCAAGGGCTCGCCGACGAAAACTGTAGGTCTCGACGAGCGAATCCTCGCCGAGACCTACAGTTTCTGCTCTACCTCAACCTCTCACGCGTTCCTCGCATGAATCGCCAATCAGATAGGACGCTTCCGTTGGAAAATCGCCACGAAAAGATCCCCTATCTGACTGGCAACCCAGGGACCGGGTGTTACTTGATCGGAGTGAGGGTCAGTGAACCAGCCATCAGATCCACTTCAATCTCGTTCGGCGAGGCTGGATCGATCCGCAGTCCATTCGAGAAGGTTCCTGCTCCAATCCGCTGGTCAAGCGAGTACGCGGTGTCTGGAAGACTCAGATTCATCGCTCCGGCGGCGACCTCGACATCCACAGATGTCGGGGGCGTTCCATTGAGGGAAGCAGAAAGGCTACCGGCCGCGAGACTGAAAGAAGCCTCCCGAGTGTCCGTTAGGTCGAAGAGGGCAGTGCCCGCGGCGACTTCGGCATCCACCTCCGTGAACGCGCCCTCGGTAGCGAACTTACCCGCGGCCATCGACAGGTCGAGGGAGATACCTGACTGTTGCAGAGATTCGGGAAGGGTCAAGGCAACGGCTGATCCCTGTCCCTCTCCCTGCCACCGCCACCAAGTGTTTCGGGTAGGAGAAACCTGCAGGGTCTCCCCCTCCCTCGTCATTTGCCAGTCTCCGGCACCCTGACCAGTGACCGTGAGTTCGGCCTCGTCGACGGGTGCGAACTGCAGCGTGAAGTCTGAGGCGGAGGAATCAATCTCGACCTCGACCACGCCATCGGTCGAGACCGGTCCAGGAGGTTCCGAATTGCTGAAGAAGGGCACGCGGAGTCCCTGAGCGATTCCGCCGAGGATCGTGAACAGCAGAGCGATAACACCGACAATTGTCAGCACCAGAGTCACGATCCTTGCAGGTGACATGGAGTCGGTCTGCGGCGTCGGCTGTGTTGGCGTCATCTGAGGGTCGGGATAGGTCATTTCGAGGCCTTTCGAGCTGTGGTATCTGCGGGACTTGTCGCTGACTGTCCACTGGTGTTTTCTAGATGAGCGAGCGTGGCCAATACCCTGCGGTTGCCAGAGTCGTCCTGCTCAAGCTCCAGCTTCTGGAAGATTGAGGTTATGTGCTTTTCAATGCTGGCTTCGGAAAGGAACAGTTCCACGGCGATCGCTTGGTTTGAACGTCCCTCAGCCATCAGGGCGAGGACGGAGCGCTCCCGGGGCGTGAGCCTCTGCATCTTTACGTCTTGCTGTTTCCGGCCGATTAGTTGAGCGACAACCTCGGGATCGAGGATGGTCGCACCACCCGCGATCTGCTCTAGCGAGGCGATGAACTCGTCAACATCAGCAACACGGTCCTTGAGGAGATACCCGAGTGATCCGGTGGAACCGCTGATCAGCTCACTCGCGTACCGCTCCTCGACATACTGGGAGAGAACCAGAAGAGGCAGATCGGGGTGATCTTTGCGGAGCCGAAGTGCGGCTCGCACCCCCTCGTCCGTAAACGTTGGAGGCAGTCGGACATCGAGAATGCAAAGGTCGGGCTCGGAGGAATCGACGGCATCCTCAAGGTTCTCGACGCCGGGCAGTGCCGCGACCACCTGGTGCCCAGAGAACTCAAGGAGACGTGCGACACCCTCGCGCAGAAGGACCGAATCTTCACAAATCAGAACGCGCATGGAACGCTGACCTCCAGTGACGTTGGACCGCCGTTCGGACTGTCGAGTCTGACAGACCCGCCCGCGGCGTTCACCCTGTTGATGATCCCATCCAAACCGCCGCCGGGAGTAACACGGGCGCCGCCGACGCCGTCATCCTCGACTCGGGCCCAGAGAAGACCTGTACGAGGGGCACTAGGCGCAGGGTTCTGGTTGGACCTTAGTCGCACGGTAATCCGGCACTCACTGGCGTGAGAGTGCTTCGCCGCGTTTGTGAGTGATTCTGCGATTGAGAAGTAGACCGCGGTTTCGGCTTCGCGACTGACGCGCGTTACTTGGACTCCGTCGCCGTCGACTAGCCGGACATCTAGTCTTGTGGGAACCGGTGAGCGACCAACTAGCGCAGAGAGAGCTGCGTCGAGGCCTCGATCGTCGAGCACTGAGGCGTGTACTCCTCGTGCCAGTTGACGGAGCTCGGTGATCGCGGCCTTGGTGGAAGTGTGGGCTTCGGAGACTAGATCCTTGGCCTTTGCTGGGTCTGCGTCGATCTGCTTCTGGGCTAGGTCGAGTGTCATCGCAACCGACACTAGTCGCGGTTGGACTCCGTCGTGAAGGTCACGCTCAATTCGAGCACGCTCCACTTCGGCAGCCCTCACCGCGCCTTCCCGCTGCATGAAGTTTGCCTGAGCTTGCATCTGGGCGCTCCGGGCTTGCTTCGAAAGCTGAGTCGCCCGAGCGGACGAACTAATGATTGCGATGCTCACTGTGCGGGAGAGGTAGACCAGTGCGGCGGCTGCGAGGAGGGCTAACAATGCTCCAACCAGGTTGAACAAGGGGCCGCCTGAATGCCACCAGATGCCGTTGGCGAGAGACAGATCGAACCATGCGCTACCACCGTGGAACGAGGGATCCATCCAGTAAAGAGAGCCGTAGTCGGCGGGAGCGGTTTGCGAAATAAGGACAAACTGGGAGATTGCGCGGGGAATCCAGCTAGCCGCGGTAGAGACCAGCGAAACCACTGCCGAGCCGATCAGGACTGAGAGGATAAAGCTACCCAGCGCGACCCACATTCGTCCGACTCCGAGTTGGGTTAGGAGGGAGCGGACCCACTCCTTGAAACCGGGCCCTCGCGGTGAGCTAAACGGTACGGGTTCAACGCCAAGATGGTAGAGGCCGTCGACGCGGAGAACCTCAAACGCGCCAACTCCATAGAGCGCGTAAACCAGTCCGACCAGGAACAGCAGACCGATTCCCAGAATTGGAAGTAGTCCGAGACCGAGGCCAGCCAAGAGCGCGACCACAGTTACCGCTGCCCACCCAAGCGTGCCTAGAACACAGAGTTCAAGGAAAGTGAGGAAGTATCGCCCAAGAGGTTTGGTAGCTGGGACTTGGGTAGTAGGTGCCTGAGTGACCCGTTGCTCGGGTCGGGGAGACATCGGCACTTCGTTAGCTGGTGTGGGCCGCGGCGCTGTTGCGGGGCCGGATGTGTACGGATAAGGATTTGCCATGTAGTAAACGCTATGCGGCGAACGGCGCTCATGTAACCGGGTGGTCCGGAGACAACGGTTAGGGATATCCCGAAAGTGCGGACACCTCGACGGGTAGCAATTGGTGGGGTCCCTCATTAGCTCCTCTGAACTCGGTCGCCCTGCTTCTACTTCCGGGCAGAATTCGGCTGTCCGCTAAGGCGACCGTTCGTTGTGTAGACTTGTTGGCGGTCCCCGTGCGACGGCATCCCCTGAACCTCCCCAGGGCCGGAAGGCAGCAAGGATAGGGGCGCTCTGTCGGGTGCGCGGGGACCACTCAATTTCTGGAGTGACGCCGCGGCGCTACTGGAGCCGGGCGCAGAACATCGTTTTGTCGGTGGCTCGTTCTAAGGTCTAGGTGTGACGACAGCTCTGTATCGCAGGTATCGACCCGACACGTTCCAGGACGTTATCGGGCAGGAACACGTGACGGTCGCGCTTCAGAATGCTCTTTCCTCTGGGCGAATCGCGCATGCCTTCCTTTTCTCGGGACCTCGCGGTTGCGGCAAGACGACTTCGGCCAGGATTCTTGCACGGAGCCTGAACTGCGCTGAGGGACCCACGCCAACGCCGTGTGGCAAATGCGAGTCCTGCATTGAGCTTGCGTCGGGTGGGCCGGGCTCCCTCGACGTCATGGAAATAGATGCGGCCTCGAACTCGGGTGTTGATGACGCACGTAGCCTTCGTGAGCGCGCCGAGTTCGCGCCAAGTCGCGACCGATATCGCATCTTTATCCTGGATGAGGCCCATATGGTCACCTCACACGGGTTCAATGCGCTATTGAAACTGGTCGAGGAACCGCCGGAACACGTGAAGTTCATCTTCGCGACGACTGAACCGGACAAGGTTATTTCGACGATCCGTTCGCGCACCCATCACTACCCATTCAGACTGGTTCCGCCGAACATCTTGATGCCATACCTGAGGAAAATCTGTACTCAGGAGAAGGTAACGATTGACGAGGCAGCATTGCCACTTGTGATTCGCGCGGGTGGGGGCTCGGTACGTGATTCGCTGTCTGTCCTGGATCAGTTGATTGCTGGCTCCGACGGAAATGTGACGCTGGAGCAGGCGACGCACCTGCTTGGCTTTACGGATGCCGCACTGTTGGATCGTATGGTTGACGCACTCGGAGTGGGCGATGGTGCCGGTGCGTTCTCGGTGGTTGAGGAAGTAGTCGGTGGGGGGCACGAACCCAGGCGCTTCGCTCAGGATCTGCTGCAGCGTCTGCGAGACATGATTGTTGCCGCGCTCGCGGGTCCTGAGCGATCCCAGGACATTCTGCTGGGGGTTCCCAGCGATCAACTGGCCACGATGCTCTCTCAGGCGGAGCAGTGGGGTACCAAGCTGATGTCGCGGCGGGCCGACATGGTGGAAGAGGCGCTTCGGGAGATGACCGGAGCGACCGCGCCTCGGTTGCAACTGGAGCTACTGGTTGCGCGGTTACTGGTTGAGCAGCCATCTGGCGGATCCGGCGCGACTGCACCGGCGTCAGCTTACGTCCCGCCTGCGAAATCAGCTTCCACTTCTTCTGCTTCCACAGAGAGGGCAGTTCGATCAGCACCTGATCCCGCGACTCCGTTCGTCTCCGAATCTCGGGCTACTCAGCCCTCAGATCCCGTTCCAGATGAAGTATCCCAAGTTGCGACTATGGCGGTTCCCGTTCAGGTTGCTGAGCGGAATGTGCAAGACGTGGAGACGAAGGAATCTTCACCTCAGCGATCAGAGCCACAAACTTCGGGGACCGGGTCCCCCGAAGCAGCTACTTCCTCGTCTGAAGGCGTGGCTCCGACCGAAGACCAAGTTCGTTCGCAGTGGCGCCCTCTGCTCGCAGCGATGGGTGCACGGTCGGCTCTGTACGGTTCGCTTCTGGGGGCAACCCGCGGTGTTGGGTCCATTGGCGGTACCGTTCGTTTCACGTTCGCCGAAGAGGGCTACGTTAGGCGATTCAAGAACATGAAGGGCGAGCAGGACCTAGGTGAGGTGCTCTCTGAGCTCTTCGGTATGCCGCTTAATGCCGCAGTCGGTACGGCGGAACAATTCGCTGGGAAGACGATAGCGGAGGAACCGTCTGCAAAGCCAGACAGACCCGACTCGGTTGCTCCAACCACGGGGCCCGTAGAATCGCCATCCCCGGGTTCAGGCCCGGTCAGTCCGAACGCGACGACTGAACTCTCCGAAAACGAGATTGACGAGGGCCGGTACCGGGGTATGCCTGCTGCCGAGAGAGTCCTGAACATTTTGGGTGGTCAGATTATTGACGAGATCATCGAGCAACCGGAGGGCGAATGAGTAGCTTTCAGGGAGCAATCCAGGACCTGATCGACGAACTCGGCGCACTGCCCGGGATCGGACCTAAGAGTGCGCAGCGTCTGGCCTTCTATCTGTTGAATGAGGATGAAGTCTCGGTTGAGCGCCTGGTTCAAGCCATCCAAACCGTGAAGCGTGACGTCCACTTTTGTACTGTCTGCGGGAACGTAACCGAGGGGGAAAGGTGTCAGATCTGCCAAGATCCTCGTCGTGACCAGACTGTTCTTTGTGTGGTTGAGGAAGCCAAGGACATAAGCGCAATCGAGAAGACGCGCGTGTTCCGCGGCCTGTACCACGTGCTTGGGGGGGTGATCGATCCTCTTGCCGGTGTTGGCGCTGAACAACTTCGAATCCGTGAGTTGTTCGCACGGCTCGCTGACGGTACTGTCACCGAGATTATCCTCGCGACCAATCCAACCGTTGAGGGCGAGGCAACGGCCTCGTTCATTGCCCGCAGCGTCTCAACGATGGGTGTGAAGGCGACTCGTCTGGCATCTGGACTCCCGGTGGGCGGAGACCTTGAGTATGCCGATGAGATAACCCTGGGCAGAGCACTAGAGGGACGTCAAAGCGTCTAGCGGGGCCTGGTGGCTCGTGCGCGCAGGAATCGTGAGCTAGGACCATGCATATGAAGACGGGGATTTTGATATGAATTCCGGCATTTCCCGTCACGCTGACATGTGCGTCTCAGACGACTGTTTCTTGATGTAGTTCCATGCCGATTGAACAAGACGGGGCCCGGCACTTTTGTGCCAGACCCCGTCTTTGAAGTTGGAGTTACTTGCTTTCCTGCGTTGCAATCTGAGAACGAACCTCGTCCATGTCAACTGCGCGGATCTGCTCGATTAGGTCCTTGAGTGCGGGCCCGGGGAGGGCGCCAGCCTGGCGGAAGATCGCGATGCCATCCCGGAAGGCCATCAGGGTCGGGATCGAAGTGATCTGCGCCATCGCCGCCAGTTCATTCTGAGCGTCGGTGTCAACTTTGCCGAAGACGATGTCCGAGTTTTCCTCGGAGGCCTTGTCATAGACCGGAGCGAACTGGCGGCATGGGCCGCACCAGGCCGCCCAGAAGTCAACCAGAACGATTGGGTTGTCGGTGATGGTCTTCTCGAAGTCTTCGTTGGTCAGATTTACTGTGCTCATTGACATTCCTAAGTCTTGTTCGTTCGAGGTGAACTTTCCGTGTCAAGCCTAAGTCGGGCTAAGGCAACACGCTACTGGATACGCCCCGGGCGTATCCAACAACACGTTACGAATAACCAATTGTGGAGATGTTGCGGTAAGTCGCGTATAAGGAAATCCTGATAGTGACCCTTAATGAGAAGCTCGTATTTCAGCGATGCAGGCCTCAACAATCGGGATGTTCGTTGGAAGCCATGGCAGATCGAGGGCTTCTTTCGGCGAGGTCCAGACGAGGGACTGATGAGAACCGAGCATCTGTTCTTTCTCTCCCGGGACCAACTCGGCGAACCAGACCCACATGACGCGATCCTGAAGGATCGGCCAGGGTGCGAACTCGGGTCCATTCGCTGGTATCGCTCTTTCCTCTTCCATCATTTTGGTGAGTGCGGCTGTTGTTGCTGGGACGGGATTCCCGAGAATCATGTTCACCCCGAGTTCCTCACGGATTTCGCGGAAGAGGGCATCTTCGGCATCCTCGTCCCCATCGATTTTTCCCCCGGGAAGCTCAAACATTCCCGCGAGGGACTTGGGGTAGGAACGTTCTGCGGCAAGCAGTAGTGTCGGGTGCTCGAGGGAGTCGACGATGGCTGCTGCGACGACGGGATTAGGAGGCATAGAACGATCCTGGCACATTCGCGGGCAGAAGTTACGTGAGGCATGGGAGTAAATCGAGAGCGGAGTGAGGGAATGCAGAGCGGCCCGGGAGTGCCTCAGGACGGCAAGACTCGCGGCGCGCGGGTGCGGGGCGCTCAGAAAGGTTGATAGACTCTACGGGTCTCTCAGAGATTTGCGGGCGTAGTTCATCGGTAGAATGGAAGCTTCCCAAGCTTCAGAGGCGGGTTCGATTCCCGTCGCCCGCTCAAGGTGGATTCCGGTTGTCCCTTCGGGGCGGCCGGAAACTACTTAGTGATGGAGTGATCGAGTGGGGGTACCTCCCGCTACTCGCGGCGGGGATGCCGTCACCCGCTCTCACTAGTCCCCTTTGGTTTTCGCCTACTAGACGTGGCGTTCTTGAGGTGAGATTGAGCTTTCGCCCTTCGCACGAGGGGCAAACATCGAGGTGAGGGGGAGGATCCCGTCGCCCGCTCTAACTCCTCTGGATCATCTGATTGCAGCGTGGTCTGGGGTTGGGGAAAGATAGCCGAAGCCGCCACTTCCTCGGTCCTCGTTTTGGAGGCTCATGGGATTCTGGTGGGGTGTGGTTATGGGATGGTGATTGAGTTGAGGGTGCGCCAGTGGGGTTTGCCGGCGTAGAGCAGGACTCTGGTTCGGTAGTTGTTGAAGTTCCTGAATCCGTAGCCGACTCGTTTGACTCGTTTGATTAGGTTGTTCATCGCTTCGGTGATTCCGTTCGTGTG
>JBATQJ010000111.1:0-4591 GCA_049291975.1 Scrofimicrobium sp. | reverse complement strand
TGATCGGAGCGACCAGAAATCATGACGCGGAAGCCGAGCTCCGTTAGTACCGTGAACCAGAACGGGTAGTTCTCATACATGTTGAGCACGCGAGGAATACCGATGTCGCCACGGAAGGCCTTGGCTTCTGTTAGTCGGCGATAACCGAACATGCGCTTGTACTTCCAGTCGTACATGTTGGGCAGTTCGGATTTCTTTGGAACCCGCTCAAGCGAGGCGCCACGGTCACAGCGGTTGCCAGAAACGTTGCGCTCACCGTTAGAGAAGGTGGAGATGGTCATCTGGCAGTGGTTCTGGCACAGGCGGCAGGTTTTGCGCGTTGTCTCGACACTGAAGTTTTCAAGATCGGACAGTTGGGCGAGGGCGCTTTCGCCGCCCTCGTCGTGCATCTTTGCGGTCAGCGCTGCCCCGTAGGCACCCATGAGGCCAGCGAGGGAGGGGCGAACAACTTCGCGTTCGGTCAGCAACTCAAATGCGCGCAGTACCGAGTCGTTGAGGAATGTCCCACCCTGAACCACGACTTTTTCGCCGAGGTCTGAAGGGTCCTTGAGCTTGATGACCTTGTATAGGGCGTTGCGAACCACTGAGTAGGACAGGCCCGCGGCGATGTCGCGGACGTTAGCGCCCTCCTTCTGAGCCTGTTTGACCGAGGAGTTCATGAAAACGGTGCAACGGGTGCCGAGGTCAACCGGTGAACTGGACTCCATCGCCAGACCAGCAAACGAGCGGACATCGGTCCCCATCGTCGTGGCGAATGTCTGGAGGAATGAACCACAGCCCGAAGAGCAGGCCTCGTTCACCGAGATTGAGTCAACTGCGCGGTCGCGGATGCGCAGGTACTTCATGTCCTGCCCGCCAATGTCAATCACCGAGGTGACGCCGGGCATCATATGGTCGGCGGCTCGGAAGTGAGCCATGGTCTCGACAATGCCCTCGTCCATCGACAACGCGGCGGCGACTAGGGCTTCGCCGTATCCGGTCGAGCAGGCACGACCGATGGTTGCGGTTTCGGGAAGCTCAGTGCGAACTCGCTTCAGAATATCGACTGCAGCCTGGACGGGATCGCCCTCATTTGGAGCGTAGTGGGAGAAGACAACGCGATCCTCTGAATCCAGGATCACTGCCTTGATCGTCGTTGAACCCGCGTCGATGCCAAGCCAGCATCGACCCTTGGCCTCGGAGATTGGAATGACGGGAACGGTCGCGCGAGCATGCCTCTGGACGAACTCTTCCTTATCGGCCTCGCTAGCGAAGAGCGGCTTCATCCGCTTCGAGTCGGAGTCGATAGTTGCGGTGGCAAGCCGATCAGCCAGGGTGGCGACCGACTGAGGTCCGTCGCCCAGGGCGGTGCGGCGAGCCGAGGCAGCAGACAGAGCCGCGCCGACGGCCACGTACAGCTGAGCGTTCTCAGGGGTGATGAAGTTTTCGGCCTTCGTCAGGAGATTCACGTAAGCCTGGCGTAACTCCGGCAGAAAGTGGAGGGGGCCGCCCAGAAAAATTACGTTACCGCGCACGGGGCGGCCGTTGGCGAGTCCCGCGATGGTCTGCGTGGCGACGGCGGCAAAGATCGACGCGGCTAGATCCTCGTGCGCCGCCCCCTGATTAATGAGGGGTTGCAGATCAGACTTAGCAAAGACGCCACAGCGGGAGGCGATGGGGTAGAGCTGAGTGTGCTTCGCGGCCAGCTCGTTGAGGCCGGTCGGGTCGGTGTGAAGCAGAGTGGCCATCTGGTCAATGAACGCTCCGGTTCCACCGGCGCAGGTGCCGTTCATTCGCTGTTCGGGAGTCGGGTGAAGGTAGGTGATCTTTGCGTCTTCACCACCCAGCTCAATGACGACGTCAGCCTCAGGGTGTAGCAACTGGACCGCTTCGGTGCCAGCGATGACCTCTTGAACGAAAGGGATCCGCATCGCTGACGCCAATGACATGCCGGCAGAACCGGTGACTGCGGCTTCAACCACTTCATCGGGGAACTGCTCCGAAATCTCCTCGAGCAAGTCCAGAAGCTCGCCGCGGACATCGGCATTGTGTCTGCGGTAGTCAGAGAAGACTATCCGCCCCGAATCCATTAGGACGGCTTTTACAGTCGTCGATCCGATGTCGAGGCCCAGCTGGACCGTGTAACTGCCATGTGACACGCGAAACTCCTACAAATGCTGCGATTACACGCAAGCCTAGGGACCATCGGCCGGTAATTTCCAGTAGAGATAAATTAGGATGGAGCTGTGAAATCAGATGACCAAAACTCCGCAGAACTACAACAAGAACAGCGGGCTTCTTTATCTGGGACCGAAGTCCCAAGTGAAGAAAACCGTTCAAATGACGGGATCCGTGGGCCATCCGCCAAACGCGGGGAGGTTAGGGAGCGCATCATTTCTGTGGCGCGTCAGCATTTCCTGAGAGATGGATACGACGCGACGACGATGTCTGCTATTGCGAAGGAGGCGGGCTGCACTCCCGCCATGGTCACCTATTACTTCGAGTCAAAGCAGCGGCTATTCCGCGAGTGCCTCGACCTACCGATCGACCCGACAGAGTTGGTTTTGGGAACCATACTTGAGGGAAAGGAGGGCGCAGGTGAACGGATCGCGCGCCGCTCGCTCGCACTCTATGAGGACACTCTGACAGCCGACACCATGATTGCTCTGGCGTCCGCGCTCTTGACCGATGCAGCCACTAGTCAGCGTTTTCGCAACTATTTCCGTAATGACATTCTGAAGACGGCCGAGAAAGAACTCGGGATGGACGCCGAACTGGCAGAGGAGATCGAGTTCGCCATGGCCACGATGTTCGGCATAGTCACCATGCGCTACATAGTCAGGTTGGAACCTATCGCCTCAATGCCGAGGGAACGGCTGGTGAGGGAGATAGCGCCGATCGTTCAGAACAGGCTTGATCGGGCGTTCGCCAGGAAGCAGCTCAGGGAATCGAGGACGAGACGAAACCCAGGGTAAGGTGGCGTGCTGGAGAGGTAGATCTTGCCAGGCCGGGGGTGAGAGCGGCGCAAAGAGCGTCTCGTTTGCGCACCTAGGCAGACATGTTTCTCGTGGCCTCTAAGGCGAACCGACCGGCACCTGTGTTAGGTGCTCCTTAACGGCTATGCCAGTTCCTCCCGCAACTCCTCGATCTCTCGCAGCCACATCTTTGACAGTGCGTCCGAGGGCATCCGCCAGTCACCCCTCGGAGAGAGCGAACCGGCACCAATAACCTTTGGAGCGTTCGGAACTGCGGTCCGTTTGTACTGGTTGGCGAAGAAGCGGCGGTGGAACACCTCAAGCCAGTGCAGAATCTCCTCGTCCGTGTATTTCTCGCCCCAGGCGAGCGCTTGCAGGTAGGCAATCCTCTTCGGAGTCAATCCAGCCTTGAGAATCCAGTACAGGGTGAAATCCTGCAGTTCATATGGGCCAATGACGGCCTGCGTCGACTGCGCCTGACCGTCCTCGCCTGAGGGGATGAGTTCGGGCGAGATCTCGGTTCCCAGAATCGATTCGAGAACTTCCGTGGTCCCGGCCGCAAACTCCTGATTGTGTGCCACCCAACGGATCAGGTGCTGGATCATCGTCTTCGGCAAACCAGCGTTTACACCGTAGTGGCTCATCTGGTCGCCAACGCCGTAGGTACACCATCCCAGTGCCAGTTCAGACAGGTCGCCGGTGCCGACAACGAACCCGCCCTGTTGGCCGGCGAGTCGGAACAGGTAGTCAGTTCGCAACCCGGCCTGGACATTCTCAAAGGTCACGTCGTAAACCGGCTCGCCCTTGCCGTAGGGATGCCCCATCGCTGAGAGCATTTCCTTAGCCGCCGGACGGATGTCGAGCTCGTGGAATGTCACTCCGAGCGCCTTGCACAGCGTCTCCGCGTTCTCGCGGGTCCGTGACGAGGTGCCGAATCCGGGCATCGTATAGCCGATAATGTCGGTTCGCGGCCGCCCAAGTGAGTCCATCGCCTTGGCACAAACAAGCAAAGCCAGTGTCGAATCCAGTCCACCGGAGACTCCGATTATCAGCTTTGGCTCACCAATCGACACCATGCGACGCTCAAGTGCGCTGGACTGGATGTTGAAGGCCTCGTAGCAGTCCTCATCCAGGGCGCTCTGGTCATCGGGGACAAAGGGGAACTGTGCCAGCGGGCGAAGCAGTTCGGTGGACGTCGCCGCTGTGGCCTGGGCGCCCATGGTGGTTTGGACCACGACCCCGGTTCCCACATCGAGTTTCTGCGCATTGTCGGCAAACGAAGTCTGCTGCAATCTTACGAACTCCAGTAGTCGCAGATCGACATCCGCTACCGTGATCGTCGTTTCCTCGGTGAAACGAGGTCCGGCGGCCAACTTCTGGCCGTTCTCGTAAATGAGGGACTGCCCGTCCCACGACAGGTCATTCGAGGATTCTCCGAATCCTGCAGCCGTGTAGATGTAGGCACTAACAGTCGCTGAAGACTGCGCCTTGACCAGCTCTTCCCGCCTGCGCGCGCGGCCAACAGTCACGGGTGAGGCAGAGAGGTTCGCGATCACTGTCGCTCCCCGAAGCGCCGCGATGGATGAGGGAGGGACCGGCACCCAGACGTCCTCGCAGATATCGATCGCCACCTGCAT
>JBATQJ010000110.1:0-1816 GCA_049291975.1 Scrofimicrobium sp. | reverse complement strand
CTGCTTCAGATGTAGAAGAAAGCTCCTTTTTGGCTTTTTCTGCTTCATCTTTTAATCGCTGAAGTGCAGCTTTGTCGCCCTTTAGGTCTATGCCCTGTTCATTCTTGAAAACCTCAATGAAATGGTTGACGATTCGATTATCGAAATCCTCGCCGCCTAGATGGGTGTCGCCATGAGTTGATTTAACTTCAAAGACACCGTCCCCTATCTCGAGTACCGAAACGTCAAATGTTCCACCACCAAGGTCAAAAACTACAATTTGCTCATCTTTTTTACTTTCCAAACCGTAGGCAAGAGCGGCCGCGGTTGGTTCGTTAATAATACGCTTAACTTCAAGCCCGGCAATTTTGCCAGCATCTTTTGTAGCCTGACGTTGTGAATCGTCAAAATATGCTGGAACTGTAATAACAGCCTCGGTAACTTCTTCGCCTAAATAAGCTTCAGCATCTGCCTTAATTTTACCTAAAGTAAATGCGCTAATTTCCTCTGGTGAATAGTCTTTGCCGTCTAACTTAACAGATAACCCGTTGCCTTTTTTGTTAATTTCAAATGGCACGATTTCAATATCTTTTTGCACGTCTTTATCACTATATTTACGTCCAATTAAACGTTTTACACCATAAATAGTGTTTTTTGCGTTTGTTACTCGTTGTCGCTGCGCAATTTGTCCAACTAAACGATCGCCTTTTTTAGTGACTGCTACCACACTTGGCGTTGTACGATTTCCTTCTGCATTGGCAATTACCTCTGGTTTTCCTGCTACCATGTATGCAAAAGCCGAGTTTGTTGTACCTAAATCTATTCCAATAATTTTTCCCATATTTTTTCCTTTCATTTTATTTAAAATAATTATGTGAATTTTACTGTATTTTTGGCACTCTAGCTGTTAGATTGCCAATATCTTCATTATAGACCAGTTGGCACTCACGTGTCAAGAGTGCTAATTAGACTTTATTTATTGCTATTTAGCTTGTGTTTTCTTTGTCATATCAGTATACTTATACTATCATGCTTATGATCTAGAGAAAGGATTTGGCATGAAGAAAATAAAGAGTACGATAGCCACACTTATATGCAGTATGGCACACATAAAAATAGGGAGAAATCATGGCAAAAAATCAAAAGAAAGAAACCGCAAAAAAAGGAGGAACCTCAGATAACAAAAATATGCTTAATATAATCCACTGGATTATTACAGTGATTTTATTGGGGGCCGTGGCTTGGCTTGGCTTTGTGCTACATTTCGCATACACAGATATAACTATCTCAAACAAAAGAATAAATATTCTTATGGAACATAACCTAAATACCGTAGAATGTATAAACAAGAATGTTACAGAATGCGAACTTAGTGAGTACCGTAGTCAAAATATAGAAAAAGAATGGCAAGAGATATCGGAACTTTACAAGAAGTTCCCAACTCCACAAGATTAAGCACTATTAATGAATAAATTAAAAAGCCCCGTAATAAATTGGGGCTTTTTTGTAATTAGACTTTGCTATATTAAGCTGGTCTCTTCCAAGCCCACTCGTCAATCTCTGGAAGATCCATACCGTACTCTTTAATATGAGCAGTATTATCTTCGATTTTTTGACGGAATTTAGCAATTACGCGATCGGATTCTTCCTGAGAAACCTGACCATATTTAGTAGCTTCGCGGAAAGCATCTATCACTAAATCGTAGCGACTAGTACCATTTCGTAGTTGCATATCAAACGGTGTGGTTGTTGAGCCATTTTCAATATAACCCTTTACAGTAAAACGCGAGGTATTATCGGAATAATCAAACAAGATTGACTTCAACGTTTCAGGATA
>JBATQJ010000109.1:0-9047 GCA_049291975.1 Scrofimicrobium sp. | reverse complement strand
AAGCAGATCGGTGCGCAGACCACCCGGGTTGGTAACGCCGAAGTCAGGTGCGCTCTCAAGTTCTGAGAGTTCATCGCGAAGCATATTCGACACCAGAGTTCCAAGAGGCGAAGCACCGCCGCGGTCCTCTAGAGAATTATCAGTCTTCTGGAACATGCCGTCCACGTAGTCCCCCGCGGTGTAAGCGCGGCTGATGGTCGCTTCGAGGCGACCTGTCGGCTTCGAACCCTCAGTATCCGCGACCTTCATAGCCTCCAGAACAATCTGGTATGCCTCTTCCGTCGCGGCGTTGAAGCCCTTCAGAGAGCTCATGCCTAACTTCGAAGCAGTGGGAAGGTTCTTGGCGCTGTACCGTACGATCTCACCCGTTGCCGGGTCCATGTCCAATACAACCTGACCGATGTTTGCCCCATAGGACCCGGTTTGGACGATCGGTCGGGTTTTGCCTTCATCGCCGACGGGAGCTTCCCACGCGTACTCCTTGTGAGTATGTCCGGTGAAAATAACATCGACTTCGGGAGAGGTTTCCGTCACGATCTTGTTGAAGACAGCGGAGTTGGCCATCTCCTGTTCAAGTGTCGAACCGGTGCCCTCATTTGCACCCTCGTGATACTCGGCAACGATAACGTCAGGGCGCTGGTCGGCGGGTAGTGCCATCAGTTCCTCGACGTACTTGTTTGTGGTATCGACAGGGTCGAGGAAGGTCAAGCCTTCCACGTGTTGCTTAGAGACCAGAGTCGGAGTTTCCTGAGTTACTGTGCCGATCACACCCACCCGGAATCCACCTGAGTCGATGATCGTATAGGGCTTGAAGGGTTCAAGTATCTTCCCCGTCGAATCATCAATGACGTTCGCTCCCAGATACGGGAACTTCGCCCAGCCGTTCACTAGATCAATCCAGTCCGCGCCGTAGTCGAACTCGTGGTTACCCACTGCGCTCGCGGCAAGACCAAGTGCATTGAGAAGCTTGATGGTCGGCTCGTCCTGCTGAATCGCGGAAGCGAACAGCGAAGCTCCAATGTTGTCACCCGCAGAAAGAAGCAGCGACGATTCGACCCCACTGTTCTTCAGTTTTTCAATGGTGTAGGCAAACTGCATGGTGCTTGATGCTGTCAACGCATCTTTGGCGGCGTTGAGTGTGCCATCGATTCGACCGTGGAAGTCGTTGATATTCAGTAGCTGAAGTCGAACGATTTCCGAGGTGACCTTAGCTGGCGTCGTGGCAGTGGTGCCCGTCGGAGCGGCAACCATGTTGATCATGGTGTCTCCGCCAGCAGACTTCGCTGGGACCTTAAGTTCGAAGGTTACTGAATCTGACCAGTTGCCGGAACCGTCCTTGCTGTTAACCAATGGCTTGGTCTCGGAGACAGGGCGAGTCAGGTCAACAGTTGCAGTGACATCACCGTTCGCAGGTGCACCAATCGCGTGGATATTCAGGTTCGAGTAAGTGACGTCGAAGGTCTCTTCGCTCGCAGCAGTCGCATCCGCAGGGACAATATCTACTTCAATACCCTGTTTGCGGAAGTCAGGCTCAAACCCAGTCTCGCCGCTTTCGCTGGCCAGGTATGCAAACCACTGCTCATAATCGAGCAGACCGGTGTTGGTAACGACTGCGTCATTAAAGACCCAGAAATTGTCGCCTGCGGTCGCGAGGAAGTTGAAGGTCGCTGCCGTGTATGTCGCCGAACGATCAATGAGCTTCCCGTCAATCCAAACGGTGTCGACAATGCCCTTGTCGGCTCCGGGGATGGCTGGGTCTTCAATGACATGGTACGTGTAGCGAACGTTGTCAGATAGGCCCAGATAGAGGAATGCTCTGGAAGGAACCTTGCCCAAGGAATCTCGCTGCCATTGCTGTTCGAGCATCGTATAGATCTGGTCACCGGTTAGATCCACCGTGGCCAACTCATTGTTGAACGGGAGCACCGCCATCGCCTCTGCGACCGTGATGTTTCCGTCTACATCGGGGTTGTAGACCAGGTCTGTGCGCAGACCACCCGGGTTAGTTACACCAAAGTCAGGGGTGTTGGGCAACGTCGAGAGCTGATCGCGGAGCATGTTCGAAACCAGGTTTCCAAGAGGTGAGGCGTTGCCGCGATCCTCCTTTGAGCCTGCGTTCAGTTGGAACGATCCGTCGACGTAGTCGCCCTGGGTATACGCGCGTGAGATTGTCGCTGCGATACGGCCGGTAGTCACGGATCCTTCTTCATCAGCCCTTTGCTCAGCAGCGAGAATGATGTCGTAGGCGGTTGCCGTAGCGGCGTTGAAGCCACGCAGAGTATCCATGCTCAGGTTTGTCAGGGTGCTGCGATTCTGAGCCGTGTAGCTCTCCACATCCCCGGTCTCCGGGTCTACCTGCAGAATCACCTGGCCGATATTCGCACCGTATGAGCCCGTATGAACGATAGGACGGGTTTCGCCATCGCTACCGACCGGAGCGCTCCACGCGTATTCCTTGTGGGTGTGTCCGGTGAAGATAGCGTCAACATGGGCAGAGGTCTGAGTGACGATCTTGGCGAAGACAGCTGAGTTCGCTAGTTCCTGTTCGAGGGTTGATCCCTTGCCTTCATTGGCGCCCTCGTGATACTCGGCAACAATGATGTCCGGTCGCTGATCTTCCGGAAGCGCCATCAACTGGTCCGCGTACGTGTTGACGGTGTCGACGGGATCAAGGAAGGTCAGCCCAGCGGCGTTGCCCGCAGAGACGAGAGCCGGGGTCTCCTGAGTCACGACACCGATGACCCCAACCTTCAGAGAGCCGGAGTTAATTACGGTGTAAGCCTGGAAGGGAGAGGGGATGGAGCCGTCTGACTTCACGACGTTCGCCGCCAGATAGGGCCAGTTTCCTCCTATCCATCCGTTGACCTGGGCGATCCATTCCCATCCATAGTCGAACTCGTGGTTACCTACGGCGCTGGCCGCAAGTCCCAGAGTGTTAAGAAGTTTGATTGTGGGTTCATCGTTCTGGAGCGAAGAAGCGTACAGAGAAGCGCCGATGTTGTCCCCGGCCGAAAGCAACAGTGTCGAGTCAGCGAGTCCGGCGGCCTTGAGTGACTCTACCGTGTAGGCGAAGTCCATTGTGGTGAAATCGGCCGGATTGTCTGGCCTGACGAGGCTTGTCTTGTCTGGGCTGAGCTTGCCCGCGATTCTTCCGTGGAAGTCGTTGATGTTTAGCAGTTGAATTGAGACAGGGGCTGAAGCGGCATTAGTCTCAGAGCGCAGAAGCAAGTTGGGTTCTGCTTCGTTTTCCGCCTGATTGCTTTGGGGAAGCTCATCCACCCCTGCGGGATACTCCGACTGTGGTTGCTCATCGAGTGGATCTTGATCGGTCAGTGTTACAACTGCGTCTTAGGATTCTTCAGCAACCTCGGTTTCCGCCATGGCGGTGGGTGCCAGTGTTAGTGAAGCAACAACGAGTGCTGCCGCCGATAGTCCGGAGGACCACCGCGCAAGCTTTCGCATCTTTTCTCCTTTGAACTGTATTGCGGGTCGTGTCAGGGGAGTACGGATGCGGCGACTGTGCTCGCAGGCGGACGTCCGTCCCGACACGGTCCGACCTAGCCTAGTAGATTGTCGGGTCCAGTGGGATGCTAGTTGAGGTTGCATTTTGGACTAGTTGAGAGAAGGGCAATGGTCGCTAAACCGAAGCTTGATCCGCGGGTCAGAGGCGTTGTCTCCAGATTCGACCGGTTCACACAGATCGGACTGCGGTCCCTCAACGTGCTCGCCACATCGCTTATCGCCGTGGCGATAGGAACCGCCCTTGACACCGTAGTTTCTGGGGGAAAGCTTGCCGGATCTTGGTGGACTTGGACAGCCGTCGGGATCGTTGTGGCGGCAGTCGCGGGCGGCCTCGCTACAGATCAGTCGCTTCGGGCACAGAGCGATGCCGAGCGAGATCTGCGCCGGTTGGCACAGGAGGCATCCTTCACGCTGGGTTCCATTCGGGTGCAGGGCAGAGCGGGTCAGATACTTGATCTGGCTTCGGCCGGCGCCATCCGCGTTGCGCGCTATAGGGGCGGATTTCTCTCTGCTAGCGTCGCTTCACTTAGTGCCCCATTGACCGTCCTGATCGTCATCGGCTTCTCCGTGGCATGGGACGTGGCGGGATTGATGACCTTGGTCATCGTCGTGGGACCGCTACTTATCGGGGCCTTTCAGGGGATGAACAAGGACGTTGGGGACCGGTTCCGCGCTTCTCAGTCACACCTCCGGGAGAAGTTCCTTGAGGGAGTCAATGCCCTCGAATCACTTTCATACGCCGACGCTGGAGGCTCATACGCCAAGTATTTGGCGAGGACGAACGAGGAACATCGAAAGAGGATCATGCGACTACTGGCCAGCAACCAGCTTCTGATCCTTATCATGGACCTGGCGTTCTCGCTCGCGGCGTTAACGCTGGCCACGGTTCTCGCAGTCCGGGGGAGTGCCAACGGAACATTGACCGTGGGTCAGGCCCTTTCACTGATTCTGCTGACGATAGTTCTTGTTGCTCCCGTAGATTTGATCGGCCAGTTCTTCTACATCGGAATTGGTGGCCGCGCCGCTCAAAGACAGTTCAGCGCACTGTTGGGTGAGGCGAACGAGGTTGCAAGTGGCACCGATTCCGCGGCTCCTCGTCCAGCAGCGGAGATGGGCTCGACGAGACCACCAGTGATTCTCCTCGAACACGTGACCGCCGCGTGGCCGGACGGTGAACCCGTACTGAGGGATGTTTCTGTTCGAGTCAACGAAGGGGAACACGTGGCGTTGGTCGGCTCCTCGGGAAGTGGAAAGTCGACTTTCAGCGCCGTAGTCCAAGGACTAATCCCTCCGGACGAGGGAAGTGTTCTGATAAACGGACGTGCACCCCTTGAGGTAACGGATTCGCTAGCCGTAGTTGAACAGAGAAGCTATCTGTTCAACGGCTCTGTCGCTGAGAACCTACGGCTCGCTAGGCCTTCTGCAAGCGACGAGGAACTCTGGGTCGTCCTAGAACAGGCGAATCTGGCGGAAGACATTCGTATGATGCCCGAGGGTCTTGAAGCCCAGGTGGGGGACCGCGGTTCACAGCTGTCTGGTGGTCAAGCGCAACGTTTGGCCGTGGCTCGTGCGCTGCTAAAGGACGCCCCGATCCTGATCCTCGATGAGCCGACTTCACAGGTAGACCTGAAGGGCGAGGCCCTGATCCTCGAAGCAATCAAACGTGCCTCACAGGGACGAACTGTACTAACGATCGCCCATCGCAGAGCCGCGGTTAGCGAGGCGGACCGAATACTGGTTGTTCAGGATGGCACCGTTGCTTCGATGAGCGAGGGGGACGCCGATGCACTCTGACGATTCAACGCAGTCGACCCTCGCTTGGCTGATCAGCAGAACCCGAGGCGTGCGCGCGGCCTGGTTAGTGAGTGCGATTGCCAGAATCATGAATCAGCTACTACTCATTGCGGTGCTGGTCTGCGCGGGAATGGCTGTCCTCGACGCTTCTCTCAATCCTTGGATTTGGTGGATCATCGGGTTGTCGGTCGCAAAAGCGGCGCTGCGTTACCTGGAACATTTCGCCGGACACTGGGTCGCTTTCACCATGCTGACACGAATGAGGACCGAGTTCTACGACTCGCTTGTTCCTCAAGCTCCCGCTGTTACCAAGGGGAACGGCGGCGCCGAACTAAGTGAGAGGGCGACCACGGACATCGATCGAGTCGAAGTGTTTTTCGCTCACACCGCGCCACCCGCGGCGGCAGCAGTGGTCGTGCCACTGGTCACGGTGATCTGGTCCTGGATTGTGCTGGGCATTCGTCCAGCACTGATAATCCTCGTCGCCTCGATTCTCATGGTTGTCGGACCGGCACTGGCCCGGAGAGTCTCCTGGGTGTCAGTACAGCAGTTAGGCGAAGTGAACGCCCGAATCGCTATCCATCTGGGTGACAGCGTCCAGGGCACCCGGGAGATCGCGGCTTTTGGGGCCCGGTCCAGGCGAAGTGATGAGGCCCGCAAGCTTGAGGAGGAGGCTACCGGACCACTCACTCGGATTCGTCGAATGGCGGCCCTGAGGGAAGCGCTACTCATCGTCATTGAGTTGGTGACCTTAGTCTTGCTCGTTGCAGTGCCCGCCGGAACTGAGGCGTTCGGTCCCCTCATTTCGGTGCTTGTCTGGATCGGGCTATGGGCACCACTCCGGGGCGTGGACGATTTCGTTGACGGACTCGACGATGCGCTGGAGTCGACAGAACGTGTGCGCCGGACCATTGATGGAGTACCCGTCGTGACGGAAACGACGCCTCCTCATACAAAAGAAAAAATGCCAGAGGGTGCCGGATCGCTCAGTGTTCAGGACGTCAGCTTCGGCTATCCGGAAGTAGGCGTGCCGGGCGAGCGGAGTAAGGAGGCGCTCAATAGGGTCAGTCTTGGATTCTCTCCCGGATCCTGGTTCTACGTCGCTGGAGTCTCGGGATCGGGAAAGAGCACACTAGCGGCACTGATGGCCCGCGGCTATGACCCGAATCAGGGAATCATTGCCCTGGACGGAACAGATATCAGGGACATGTCTCTCACAGAGCTAAGGCACAGGGTCGCGCTGGTGGTTCAGCGCCCGTACCTGCTTCATGGGACACTGGCAGAGAACCTTCGTTTGTCGACACCGAAAGCCACCGATCAGGAACTTTGGTCGGCGCTCCGGGCCGTGGATCTGGAGGGGTGGGCGCGCGAGTTGGGCCTGGACTACGAGATTGCGGCGGACGGCGCCAACCTTTCTGGAGGTCAGATCCAGCGGGTCGCTATTGCGCGGGCGCTGGTGATCCATCCCGAGATACTGCTCTTGGACGAGGCCACCAGCCAGATTGATGAGGCTACCTCGAAGCGGGTGCGAGAGGGCATTCGTCAGTTTGCCCCGGAGATGACGGTGCTAGAGATTTCGCATCAGGTGGATCGGATCCCCTCGTCCTCAAACGTTGCCGTTATTGACAGTGGTGAACTGGTAGAGCAGGGAAATGTGGGCGATCTGCTTGCTAACTCGCGGAGCTATCTGACCCGCCTGGCGGCCCGCTAGGCCCATGCGGCTATATGTCGAGCGGCTCTGTTGCGTCTTCAGGGGTGGTTACAGCGCGTAGCACCGTCTCTTCAAATCCCTGGTCGGCGAGGGTTCCAGTAAGTCGCTGGTAGGCCTCCTCGAACACCTGTGGATCGAGGGGACCGCCGTTGCCTAAGTTAGCGGATTCCTCCGACGTCGCAGGGATGACGTGAATGTGCGCATGAGGTACCTCGAAGCCCGCAATCACCACCACGGAACGGGGTACACCGAACGCGAGTTCCTGCGCTCTGCCGATCTTGGCCGCAACGTCGAATAAGTGGCTCCGCAACTCATCTGGGAGATCAGTCCACTTATCGATGGGCTCACGCGGAATCACCAGAGTGTGCCCAGGGGAGACAGGATTGATATCCAGAATCGCGAAGCACTGATCGTCTTTCCAAACGAATCTGCCGGGGATCTGGCCACTTAGGATCTTTTCGAAGATGGTGCTCATGACTCCATTGTGTTCCTGCCAGAGAGAACTTGCCAGACGGATCGGGCATCATGGAACTATGCACAATGCTTCTGAGCTAGAAAAGGACCTTGAGTCGTGGGGTGTTCCGCGGGAATCCACCGTACTGATTCACTCCTCCATGAAGTCGATTGGCCAGGTCGAGGGCGGTGCAGACTCGGTTGTCGAAGCGTTGTCGCGGTTCTTCGATCCTGGACTGTTGGTTCTGCCGACTCACACTTGGATGACGGTGAACCAGGAGGGCGACGTTTTCGATGTGCAGAACTCACCCTCGTGCGTTGGGGTCCTTCCAGACGTATTTCGTAAGAGGGGCGACGTGATCCGTTCGTGGCATCCGAGCCATTCGGTTGCTGCCCGAGGCACAGACGCAGAGGAGTTCACTGCCGGGGAGGAATTGGCTAGAACCCCGTGTCCTAAAGACGGCGTGTACGGACGGCTTCTTGACCGGGAGGCGTACATCGCATTTCTTGGGTGCCCGATGACGAAGAATACGTATGTCCACGGCGTTGAGGAGTGGGCCGGGGTTCCGAATCGAATCGCGTCTGAAGCGACCGGGCTTTTCGTGCGGACTCCCACGGGAGAGATGATTGCTACACCGCAGTTCAGGCACAAGGCACCGATTGACGACGTCTCTTCCAACTACGGAAAGCTTCAGGAGCCCCTGGACAGGTTCGGTTTGCTACGCGAGGGGCGGCTTGGCGACGCGACGGTTTTGGTTACCACCGCTCGCGGTGTCTACGAGTTGGCCACGCATCTTCTGGATCAGGAACCGGACTTGTTCCTCACGCCCGATCCGGTTCCTGAAGAACTTCTTGAGGGCTTTGTCGGGGCCCGTCGCTAAGATTGGAGCAAGGAGCAGGTGGGAGTTTCGCCTGCTCGACGTCAATATAGAAAGCCGACTGAAGCAACGTCGGCAGAGATAGTAGGGGGAACCATGACAGAAGTAAACGCTACGGTATCCGAGGCTCTTCAGCAGAGCGTAGTTGATTTGATCGCCCTTGAGCTTCAGTCAAAGCAGGCACACTGGAACATTCGGGGGGAGCAGTTCCGCTCACTCCACTTGGCACTGGATGAGGTTGTTGATCAGGCTCGCACCCTGGCGGATGAGGCCGCGGAGCGTCTGGCACAGGTAGGGGGCACACCTGATGGCCGCCCCGAGACCGTTGCTGCAACAACTGTTCTTGACCCGATGGATGCGGGAATTCTAGAGACTGGCAAGACCTATGTGCTGATGGCTGAGAAGGTCCAGCAGGTCTCGGACAAGGTCAAGGAAGCGATTAAGCCTGTTGATGACGTTGATCCGGTAAGCGGTGACATCCTTATCGCTACGTCTGAAGCGCTCGATCAGCAGGCCTGGCTACTTCGCTCGGCGACTGAGTAACACATCAGACAAACATCACTCCGTGGGTGCCTGGATGACTTCCGGGCACCCACTTTGATTGCGATAACCTACTTGGAGCGAACTTACAGGGGGTAAACCACATGGCTGAGCCGGTCGCTTCTCAAACCGAGAGGGTAGCGTCGTCC
>JBATQJ010000108.1:0-2867 GCA_049291975.1 Scrofimicrobium sp. | reverse complement strand
TCCCGGCCAGCAGCCCAAGTTCGAGCGCAAGGCTGGCAGCGCTACGTTGCGCCTGAGCGTAGCGGATTGCCCTTGGCTCAGTGTCGCGGTCTGAGCGTTCATCCAGCGTGAAGCCGGGAACGAACGCCGTTATTTCCAAGCCCGAGTTGGGATCGACCGGTAGGCGGCGGAGGGATTGAGAATCAACTCGTAACGCTGCGCCTCCACTTAGGGAAACTGCGGCCCTGAGACGATCCGCCCCGAGGCGCTCAGCAAAGTCCAGCAGGAACCCTTGATCCAGATTGTCGGGTGAACCCAGCATCCGCGTGGCGGCCACCAGCCCCGCAACCACCTCGGCCTCAAAAGCTCCCAGTCCACTGCCTCGCGGAATCTTCGAGCGAAACGCAAGGTGGACGCCAACCTGTGGGGCACCAACATGGTCCAGTAGGGAACGAAGAGCCACCACGGTCGGATGTCTGGTTGGGTCTGGAGCCTTTGCCCCGAGGCCAAGGCCACTAACCTGAGCGGCACCGGCCACCGCACGGACATTAATGTGGTCTGCGGGAATGATCGCGGCGGCAAGAATAGAGTAACCTGTTCCGAATCCGACAATGCTTCCAGGCACCACAATGTCGGTGCGATCAGCGGTCAGTTTCACGTTCACCCCCGGTTTCCCTGATCTGATGCTATCCGTGACGAAGGCAACTTCGAGATTGCCAGGCCGAAAACCTTGCGACACCTGCGGGTGACACGCGCTGCGGCCACGGACCTGCACTACGGTGAAAGCATGCAGAGCCTAGAGACGGACTTTGAGTTTGAGCGTCGGTTCTTCGTTGAGGAACTACCGACCAAGCTTCTTGAGGGGACAAACCCCGACCTGATCGTCCAGACGTATTTCCTGGCTGATGAGGGGTACGCGCTTCGCGTTCGCCTCCAGGCGACTGGGCTATCCGTGGCGGTTCCAGAAGGCATCGCCGGGAAAGAAGCTCTGGAACGGTACATGGACAGCTTTGATCTTTGTATTCTCGCCGTCAAAGGGCCGTATGTTGGTGGCACGAGGTATGAAGCCGAACGAGTGTTGGACATCGGAGTGGGAACACAGATGTGTCTGCGTGGGGGCGACACACTTGCGAAGCTCAGATACGGCCTGTGGATGGGACAGGACGGTTGGGTGATCGACCGCTTTCTCGGACCGAACAGGCCCCTAATAATCGCCGAGTGCGAGCGCACCGGACCGGTGACCGATCTTGAGATTCCCTCGTTCTGTGTCGAAGAGGTTAGCGGGGATGTCCGCTTTTCAAACGATGAGTTGGTTGGACATCCGTTCTCACAGTGGTCCGCTCAGTATGGGCGGCAACTCCAGATGAACCCACCGCGGTTCGACCACAGTTTCGGAACGAATCAGCCTGCCCCGGAATGAGCGCTACATCCGCTCCGGCGCCGTGACGCCCAGTAGGCTCAGGCCGTCTCGAAGTACCTGCGAGGTCGCCTCATTCAACCAGAGGCGGGAAACGTGTGCGTCAGTCACTTCCTCGTCCGCACGAGGGGTGACTCTACACTGCGAGTACCAGGTGTGGTACGTGGAGGCGAGCGACTCAAGGTAGCGGGCGATTCGATGAGCCTCACGTAAGGCGGCTGCCTGGGCGATCACTTCGGGGAACTGGGCCAGGGCGGCAATCAGTTCCTCGTCCGCGGAATGATTCAACTGGGACGGATCGTACCCCTCGCCCATATGAACCCCGTGCTCTTCGGCGTTGCGGGCAACGGAACGGGTGCGGGCATGAGCGTATTGGACGTAGTAGACCGGATTCTCGTTCGAGCGGCTCGCAAGTAGATCCAGATCTATCGTCAAGGGGGTATCGGCAGAGACCCGAACCAGCGAATAACGGGCCGCATCCACGCCAACCGCGTCGACTAAGTAGTCGAGGGTGACTACTGTTCCAGCACGTTTCGACATGCGAACTGGTTCTCCGTCGCGAAGCAAGGAGACCAGTTGGCCGATGAGGATCTGCATGTTTTCGCCGGGAACGTCCCCGAACGCGGCGCAGACGGCCATCATTCGCCCGATGTAGCCGTGGTGATCGGCGCCTAGTAAGTAGATTGCACTATCGGCTCCGCGCAAACGCTTATCGAGGTAGTAGGCGACGTCACCAGAAAGGTAGGCGGCCTCACCGTTCGACTTAATGAGGACACGGTCCTTGTCGTCACCGAAATCAGTCGATCGCAGCCAGAGGGCACCGTCCTTCTCAAAGACGACATTCTTCTCCCGAAGCACGTCAATCGCCCTGCCGACCGCACCGGACTCGTGCAGCGACTCCTCGTGGAAAAAGACGTCGAAATCAACGCGGAAGTCGTGCAACTTCTGCTTGATCTCATCGAACATGATCTCCACTCCGCCGGAGCGGAAGGCTTCCAGCGCTTCTGCGTCTGGGAGAGTTGCGGGAGCGGGACTTCCGGCCGCGACGTTCGCGTCAGTCACCTCTTGAGCAATGTCTTCAATGTACTGGCCGCCGTAACCGTCTTCGGGTACCTGCTCTCCGCGAGCGCGTGCCAGCAGGGACTTGGCGAACTTGTCGATCTGGGAGCCGTGGTCATTGAAGTAGTACTCACGAACGACGCTCGCGCCGGAAGCACTCAGGATTCGGGCGAGGGCGTCTCCGAACGCCGCCCATCGCGCACCTCCAAGGTGAACGGGACCCGTTGGGTTCGCGGAGACGTACTCAAGGTTGATGGTCTGCCCGGCCAGAGACTCACCCCGGCCGTAGCTGCCGCCTTCCTCGATTATTTTTCCGACGATCTCTCCTGCGGCAGCCGCGTCGAGTCGGATGTTCACGAATCCTGGACCCGCGATGTCGACCTCTGAAATGCCCCGGTTTTCGCGTAGGTGC
>JBATQJ010000107.1:0-1873 GCA_049291975.1 Scrofimicrobium sp. | reverse complement strand
GGCTGCTATCCGCTTCATGAAATATCAAACCCAGTTCATTATAATCTTGTTGACTAAAAAAAGAAGCTCACGGTGTTTGACCATGAACTTCTTTTTTCAATTAAGGCATGCCAGTTCGGCTTTTACCTCACCCTGCTCCCCTATCTCCAGCACCGCGTAGCGGCCGTCACGCAGCGACCCGGGATTCAGCAGCAGAATGCCGCCTTCCCACCGCGCCATCGCGCTGTGGGTATGGCCGAAACACGCAACACGGGCCCCCACCTCCTGCGCGCGGTAATACAGGGAGAGCAGGCTGTGCTTCACGCGGTGCGTATGCCCGTGCGCGATATAGGCCCACAGGGTTTCCATCCGCTCGGTACGTTCCAGCGGTATGCCGGGCGGATAGGTCAGATCACAATTGCCCCGGACGGGCCAAAACTGCAAGACGGCCTGCCGGTAGGGAATAACATCATTGATCCCGTCACCGCAGAAAATCAGAGCGTCCGGCTTGATTTGCTTCTCTGACAGGATCATCAGGGCGCGGAGATCTTCCTGCGCCCCGTGGCTGTCGCTGATGACAAGTGCCTTCATGTACCTTATTCGCTCTCCAGCGCTTCCAGAAGCTTTTGCATGGCGCGCGCTCGGTGGCTGACGGATGACTTCTCCTTCTCCGTCATTTCGGCAAAGGTGAGTCCGTTTTCATACTCGAAGTAAGGGTCATAGCCAAAGCCATGATCGCCTCTTGGCGCGAAGGTGATCTTTCCGGGACAAATACCCTCAAACAGCCTGGTCGGCAGGAAGGGATGGGCCAGGGCCAGGGAGCTGACGAACTGCGCGGCGCGCGGCGCGGGTACGTCTTTCAGCTTCTCGATCAACAGGTCATTGTTGGCCTGATCATCGCCGTGCGTACCGGCAAAGCGGGCGCTGTATACGCCGGGCGCGCCTTCCAGCGCGTCCACCATCAGGCCGCTGTCATCCGCCAGGGCTGCGAAGCCGGTAGCGTTCCTGACAGCTTCCGCCTTTAAGATAGCGTTGGCGGCAAAGGTATCCCCTGTTTCCTCCACTTCCTCTTCAAAACCCGCTTCCCTCATGCTGATCAGGCGGAAGCGGTCGCCCAGCATACCGCGCAGCTCCGACATCTTATGCCGGTTGTTGCTGGCGATCACCAGGGTCTGCTTTTGGCCGATCACATACGCCATCTCGCCCAGGGCATCCGCCTGAGCGCGGAACAGCCGCTCAATGCCGCCTTGCGCCAGGCTGAGCATCTGCGCCAGATCCCCCAGAGAAAAGGCTTTGGCTTCCCCCGGTCCCTGCAGCTCAATGAAGCGGTACTGCTCATTCATCACGATGTTCATATCCGTTCCCGCGATGCTGTCTTCCCGGTAGCACAGATCAAGCATCGGGATATCCGCTATGATGCCGCAGCTGACCGCCGCCACCTGGTGGCGGATAGGCGATTCCTTTAAAGAACCCTGCCTGATCAAAGAATCGATCGCCTGGCACAGCGCGACAAAGCCGCCGGTAATGGAAGCCGTCCGTGTACCCCCGTCCGCCTCCAGCACATCGCAGTCAATGGTGATGGTACGCGGGCCCAGACAGGACATATCCACTGCCTTGCGAAGCGCGCGGCCGATCAGCCGGCCGATCTCTACGCCCCGTCCGTCCTTTTTGATACCATCCCGCTGCTTGCGCTGTCCGGTGCTGGCGGGCAGCATGGCATACTCCGCCGTGATCCATCCCATGCCGCTGCCCTTTAAAAACGGCGGCTGACGCTCCTCCACCGAGGCGGTGCAAAGCACCCTGGTGCCGCCGCAGGCAATCAGGCAGCTGCCAGCCGCTGTTGATATAAAGCCGGGCTGCATGCTGACAGCGCGCAACTGGTCAGGCGTCCGTC
>JBATQJ010000106.1:0-1899 GCA_049291975.1 Scrofimicrobium sp. | reverse complement strand
GCTTTGAGCACCTTGACGGTCTCGGGCAGGCTCAGCACCGGACGCGCCAACTGTTTGACCGGTGTCTGGCGGGTGGCGGTGTCCATGCCCATCAAGTCACGCACGTGCAGGAAGCCGACGACTTGGTCCGGCGTGTCCTCAATGACCGGATAGCGCGAACGCTGAGCGTCCTGGACGATCTGAATGGCCTTGTAAGCGGGGATGTTGCCGGCCAGGAAGTCGACCTCGGTGCGGGGCACCATGACCTCACGGAGGCTGCGGTCACCGGCGTCGAAGACATCGTCCACAATGCGGCGTTCCTCGTCCCCCAGCATGTCGGCATTGGCGACCATGGAACGCAGCTCGTCCTCCGTGACGGCCTCCCTCCCAGCCTCCGGGTCACCGCCGAGGACGCGGACCATGATGTTGGTGCTCTTGTCGAGCAGCCAGATGAGTGGGGTGGCGACCTTGGCGATCGCGTTGACCATCGGCGCCAGGGCGAGCGCGAACTGTTCGGGACGCTGCATCGCCAAGCGCTTGGCGGTCAGCTCACTCAACACGATCGACAGGAACGAGATGATCGAGGTGACGATGATCACGGCCAGGACGCTGGCCACCGCTGGCGCCAGGCCAAGCTCCTCCAGCCAGGGCGCCAGGTAGTTGCCGGCCAGCGAGTCACTGCCGAACGCCGAGGACAGGAAGCCTGCCAGCGTGACGCCGATCTGCACTGACGACAAGAACTTGTTCGGGTTCTCCAGCAGCTGGACGAGGGCCCGCCCACGCTTGCCCTTGGTGCGCAGCTGCTGAACTTGGCTCTCGCGCAGCGTCACCAGCGCCATCTCGGCAGCTGCGAACAGGCCGCCGATGAAGAACAGTACGAAGATGAGCAGGATGGAAAGCGTCAGGTCAGACATGATCACTCACCCGGCAATCCTAACCAACCGCCCGGCTGACCCCCATGTCAACCGAGGCGGCGGGCCAACTCGGCGTCCAGTGCAGCCAAGAAGTCCTCGGTGGTCAGCCACGGCTGATCGGGTCCCACCAGCGCCGCGAGGTCCTTGGTCATCTTGCCGGACTCGACGGTGGAGATGCAGACGTTCTCCAGTGTTCGCGCGAAGACCGTGACGTCCCGGGTGCCGTCGATCTTGCCCCGATGCTTCAGGCCACCGGTCCAGGCGAAGATGGACGCGATCGGGTTGGTCGAGGTGGCTTTGCCCTGCTGGTGCAGGCGGTAATGTCGAGTGACCGTACCGTGCGCAGCCTCCGCCTCCACGGTCTGGCCGTCGGGGGTCATCAGTATCGAGGTCATCAAGCCCAGCGAGCCGAAGCCCTGCGCCACGGTGTCGGACTGCACGTCGCCGTCGTAGTTCTTGCACGCCCACACGTAGCCGCCCTCCCACTTCAGGGCAGCGGCGACCATGTCGTCGATCAGCCGGTGCTCGTAGGTCAGTCCGGCCTCGTCGAAGCGTGCCCGGAACTCGTTCTGATACACCTCGGCGAAGATGTCCTTGAATGCCCCGTCGTAGGCCTTGAGGATAGTGTTCTTGGTCGACAGATAGACCGGGTAGCCGCGCTGCAGACCGTAGCTCATGGACGCCCGCGCGAAGTCTCGGATCGAATCATTGAAGTTGTACATGCCCATGGCGACCCCGCCACCCTCGGGCATCTTCACGACCTCGAACTCCATGGGCGCCGAGCCGTCCTCGGGGGTGAAGGTCAGGGTCACGGTGCCGGGGCCGGGCACCTTGAAGTCGGTGGCGCGGTACTGGTCCCCGAAAGCATGACGGCCTACCACGATCGGCTTGGTCCACCCCGGTACCAACCGCGGGATGTTGCTGATCACGATCGGCTCACGGAAAATGACCCCGCCGAGGATGTTGCGGATCGTCCCATTGGGCGAACGCCACATCTGCTTCAGCC
>JBATQJ010000105.1:0-16997 GCA_049291975.1 Scrofimicrobium sp. | reverse complement strand
GGGGATTTGCTCCTCAAGTGGCAAGTTCTTAAGGCCCGCGGGGTACTCGATAACTTCAGGTATTGGTTCACCAAACCATTTTTTGGCGACGTATCTGTCTCCCATGCTTTCCCCTGACCTATAGCTTTGGCGCATTTCACCTGTTGCAAGAGTAGTACACGCGCGTCAGACTTGTAAAGAGGCCGGGCCAGATCGGGCTAAACGGCTAGAAATTGCGGTCTCTCGGGGAGACACAGAGAGGAAAAGACATGACTACACAACAGGCCGTTGAGGTTGAAAAGGTGCTGAAGACGGCAGACGTCGCGAGGCATCTGAGTTGCACGCCCGACACCGTTTACAAGTTGGTCAACGCCGGAAAGCTCCGGGGGCTGAAGGTCGGGCGACTGCTCCGCATCCCCGAGTCCTCGTTACGCGAGTTCATCGCCGGGAATGTGAACCCTAATGAGTAGCGCCGTCACCGTCAAGGATTTGAAGTGGCTGGCAGACCGTGAGCGTGCTGGGCTGACTGAGGGCGCACGCGAGGAGGCCAGAAGGCTACGCGCGAAAGCTGAAGCGCCGATTACTCATTGGGTTGAGTTCAACGAGCGAGGCGAGGCAGTCGCCACACACTACAGATTTCACACCCGTCGGAAGGTCGGGTAGGCGAAAGCGGCCCAGGATTTGAGTCCTGAACCGCTTTCATACCCCGATTGAAAGGTACCCACAACCGCAACCCGCAACGCATGAACGGAGACATGCACCGCAACTCACTTAAGGAAAATTCTAATGAAACACCACTCTCCGACGGAAGCCAAACCTAGGTTTCCGGTCCTCCCACAAACCGCCGTTGATGGTTTGTGGCGTGGGCCAGCACTGCCCGAAGGGGTAACTCCAACTAACCAGTATTGCGGTGTGTTTGGAAAGCGCATGATCTTCGCGCCGCCCATCAGAACGTTGTCACCCGAGATTCAGGCCGCATCCTGGGATTGGTGGCTGACCGGCAGAACCGACGGGTACGACGAAGGCGTTTTGTCCGGCTACCAGATGGGCTACGCACAGGCCGAATCGGACATGGCCGCGATCCAGCGCCAGGCCGTCGCCGTGGTGCAGAGCTTGCCGAACAAGTCACTGGCCGACAGATACGAGGAGTCGGGCGAGCTTGACCGAGCCAACCAGCTTCGTGAACGAGCAGAAAGGCTTGGGTACGCGATATGAGCGTCAACATCAAAACGGGCGCTTGGCTCGACGAACAAGTGTTTGCCCCCTTGCAATGGGCAGTACCCGGCATCATTCCCGAAGGGTTCGGCCTACTTGTCGGGCCACCAAAACTAGGTAAGTCCTGGTTCGTGCTCAACGCACTCCTCAACGTCGCTGAAGGAGGGCGGGCACTGGGTGTCATACCCACACAATCCCGGCCCGTCCTGTACGCCGCACTAGAAGACGGAGACCGGCGCATGCAACAACGAGCGAGGCACATAACCGCCGGTCAACCCCTACCAAAACGATTCTCGTACTTCACGGAAGCTGAGAGCGCGGGAGAGGTTCTTGACACCATCAACGCTTGGTTAGACGCGAACCGGGGCGGCATGGTCGCACTCGACACCCTAGGCAGAGTCCTACCGACAACGGGACAAAACCAAACCCAATACGAACGCGACTACCGCATCGGGGCGACACTCAAACAAATCGCTGACACCCATCCCGGCAGTGCCCTCGTCGTCGTTCACCACGCCCGCAAAGCTTTCGCCGCCGACTTCATGGACGCAACCAGCGGAACCAACGGGCTGAACGGAGCGGCTGACTACACCATCGTGCTCGAACGACCACGCGGAGAAGACAAGGCACTAATCCGCATCTCAGGCCGCGACGTAGAAGAAGGAACCTACGCCGCCCAAATGCCCCAAGGCATCTGGACCCTCGACGGCAACAACCTAAACGAAGCCGCACGCAGGGCCGCAACCAACGAAGTAAGCCAAGGACTAGGTGACGACTCCACCGAACTCCTCAACCTCATAGGCCAAAACCCCGACGGCATCAAAGCCGCAGAAGTCGCAGAACAAATGGGCTGGGACAACGGAAAAACCCGAATGTACCTAAAACGACTCTGCGACACCGGACGCATCACCCGAGCCAGCAGAGGCACCTACACCCCTGTTACAAGTGTTACAAGTGTTACGTCAACAGACCCCTACCCCCCTGTTACATCCGTTACAAGTGTTACGTACCCACAACCAGACGTAACACAAGTAACGGAAGTAACACACCCCCACCAAGACAACAACCAACAAAGCGAATCATTTTTTGGTGAGGGTCTGGATTTGGGTGTTCGTTCCCACGTACGCGCGAGGCGACCATGACTAGGGGTGCTTCGCAAAGACCGATTCCTCGTCCTAAGCCGCCGGAGGCGCTGAGGTCTTGCGGTGAGGGTGTTTTGGCTTCGTCGGTTGAGGATGCGCTTGTGGAGGAGTTGAAGGGCTTTACAGTCGTGAGTGATCCTGTCTCCGTGGCGGAGGCTCTGGAGCGTTCTGGACTCCACTTGGACCCGGCGTTAGTGGCGTCTTGGCTGTTCGATCTATCAGGAAACCGGACTCCCGACTTACCGGATAACGGGGTGGAATCGTGAGTGCCGCCGTTGCTGAAGAGTACCGGGGAACTTCGTTTGAGGCGGTCGTGGAGCCGTACACCCGCCACGGCGAAGACGCGGCAATGTCCCGGTTCAATCGGGAGGCCATGCGGCGCGGTGTGGTCCCTGCGTGTGCGGGTGATCCAAGGTTTACGGCGGAAGCGAGTCCCGGCCCCGCGAAGGCTTCGCCGTTGGCGGGGGTTTGCGATCAATGCCCGTTGCGGGCGGCCTGTTCCGAGCTTGCGGAGACCTTGGCCCCGGTGTTGGGGGTTTGGGGCGGTGAGCGGCGAAATAAGGTCACCGCGAAGGCCGCAAAGTCTCGCAAGAAAACGACTGAAGAACCTAACCCGTTTCCTGACGGGGGAAGCGGGTAGAGGGCTAATGAATGTTGCAATACCTGCCTTGCCGGAAGTTTCAGAGGGCGGATTTAACAAAAGATTTAACAAGCCGAGTGAAATCGGCTGGAAACGTGCCCCAAAAGAGGGGCTCAACCAAACGACTAGATGAAGGGAAACCTAATGTCATTGTTCAAGAAGCAAGATTCTAATGGGCCGATTGCCGCCGTGCTGAGTGAGGGTGAGCTTGCTTGCCAATTTTGCGGTCAGGCCGTCCCGAAGGTGGACCAGCGCGAAATGGTCAGGGTTGAGACGATGGGCCGTGTCCCGCGTAACGAGTTGGAGCGTCAGCACGTCGATCTTATGGTGAGCCGGGGAATGAGTTCCGGCTTCTCCGTTGAGATGTCTACCTGCCCCGCTTGCCGGGTGATTGTGGGTCGGGCAGAGGCGCTATTGGAAGAGTATCCGGGTTCGTTGGCGCGTCGGACTTGGCCGCAAAAGAGGTACGCGACACTGTTCATCGCTAACGCGCTCCTCGCTTGTGACAGCATCGGGAGAACCCCGGAAATCGGGAACCTTTTCGAACTCAACGCCCTGTTAGAACAACTGTCAGAGGTCGGGACCATGGCATCCTATCGGGCGACGATAGCGCCGTTCATGGGGCCGGGAGTCACACGGGAAAACGCGGAGAAACACGCCGCCGGGGGCCGCTGGTCACACCTGCGTTCGAAGTACCGGTTGGAACTAGTTGGGGAGCTTCACCGGGGGTTCAACGAGTGGATGATTTCTAAGGACCCGCACCCGCTAGTCAAACGACATCCCGAGGGTTCCGGGTGCTTCGTCTGTGGAGTTGACCGGGTGGAAGTGTTACCGAAGTACCGGGGGAACGCTTGGCACGAAGTGCAGGTCAGGCCGTCCCAGGTTGGCGGCGTCGGTAACGAGCCGGTGACGTGTTTCGTTTGCTGGGAGTGCTGGAACGCGTATCAGCGACAGGAGAACCCGTCTTGGAGTTGGTCCCTGGTCAGTGAACGGCACTTTGAAGCCCTTGGAACGGCGAACCTCGTCGAACTTGAAGTGATCGAACCGTTGGACATTCGAGCATGGGGCACAACAAGCCACGCGCCAACCTTAGAGCCGTTCGGGTGGACAAACCTTGAAGAGGTTCGGGAGCAGATTCGTACCCAGACCGGATACCGCGTTGGGAAGTCAGGTCTACGCCGTGTCCGGTAAGCGGGGCGGCGTGAGGGCCGCCGACGTTGCGAAACTGCCACCCTCGGAGTGGCCGGACTGGTACAAGCCACCGGGCGGTGAGCGGCCTCAACCGTACCAGGCAGGCAACGTTGAGCGATTGACGACCGGGTACCGCTCACCCAGGGTTTACAACCGTGTTGCACAGGCGCTTATCCAAGGACTTGTCGAGTCGCGTCCTGATCTTCGGGCGTTCCCGGAATCGCTAGCAAGTTGGAGCGACGCTGAAGCGCGGGCCGCGCTGATCAGGTATCGGTTGGACACAGACGGAACCTTCGATGATAACGGTGAGGTCCGACAAAGTTTGCTCGTCATGTTGGAAAGATTCGAGAGACGGGCGTCTGCTGAGCGCGGCAAGCTAGGGCTTGATCCCAGGTCGGAAGCTGAACTGAGTTTGCTTCGCGGCAAAGCATTGCGTGAGGGCATCGGTCACCGGGCGCTTTCCCTTGACTCTGAGCTTGATCGACTTGCCAGCATCGGGATGGAAGCTCTCGAACGAGGATCAGGGAGGGACGATAACCCCGCTCACCTGATTGAGTCCGTCCTTGCTGAAGTACGGGCGGAGGCCGCAGGAGCCGATCTGAGCGCCTCACAGCCCGATCCCAGGCCAGTACCCGCAAACGGTGTTGAAACCCCGACGACGGGGCACACAGACCCCAAGACACAGCAAAGAGGGAACCATGACTAGTTCAACAGCAAGTAAGACACTTGCAATCATCTCGTCATTGCCGTTAGAGGACGGGAGTTTGTGGGGCAGTCGGGCGATCCCTAGTCAGGTCGAAGACTTAGAGGCGATCTTGGACTTGAGTGGACCCCGAAGGCACTACCTGCTCAAAGGCCGGGGCATGAGCAAGACCACCGACATTGCCGCCCTCGCAATCGGTGTGCTACTCAACGAAGCGCCAGCATTGAGTGAGTCCTACTGTTATGCCGGTGACGCAGCCCAGGCCGCACTAACCTACGGGGCAATCAACGGGTTCATAACCAGGGCCGGACTCCAATCCCGGTTGAAGATGGAGGCCACGAAAGTAACCAACACTTCCACCGGGGCGGCCCTGTTCATCGAAACCAGCGACGGCCCTTCCAGCTTCGGGAAACGCCCCTACTTGCAGATCGTGGACGAACTTGGGGTTTGGCCGAACGTTCACAATCACCGGGAGTTATGGAGCGCAATCGTTTCCTCTGTCGCGAAGGTGGAGAACTCACGCCTGGTTGTCATAACTACCGCCGGTTCTCCCACGGGTATCGGCGCTCAACAATGGGCGAAAGCTGAAGCGTCAGAGCATTGGCGTGCTGTGCGAAGGCCGGGACCGCCCCCGTGGTGGAGTGAGGCTGACATTGCCGCCACACGTGAAGACTTGACTGCCTCTCAGTGGAAACGGCTGATTGACTGCGAGTTCGCGGAGGGCGACGACTCGTTGGCTTCACCTGAGGACATAGAGGCGTCGATCAGGGCGGATCATGTTGTTCTGGAACCATCAGCGGCCAACAAGTATTACGCTTCGCTGGACATTGGTACCAGGCGGGACCTTTCCGCGTTCGCCATCGGACATTCGGAGTCCAGACCAGGGGGCCGCGTTCACGTCATCGACCGGATCATTTATTGGCGGCCACAGGACTACGGCGGGAAGGTTGACCTGTCAGCAGTTCAGGCGGCTGTGCTTCGTGAGTGCAGGCGCTACGGGGTGAGTGAACTCTGGTTCGACCGGATGCAAAGCGAACAGATGACCACGAACCTCGAAAAGGAAGGACTGAAAACTAAAGAGTTCGTCTTCTCCACCGCATCAACTAACAAGCTTGCTAGAACGCTCTGGTCTGCTCTGCGTGACCGTACTTTGTCGATCCCGGACGATGAGGAGGTTAGAGACGAGTTCTTATCTGTCCGTTTGGTTGAGACCGGGGCGGGAACCGTGAAGTTGTCGAACCCTCCGGGAACTCACGATGATATTCCAACAGCGGTTGCAATGGTTTTGGTCGCGTTGTCTGAGCAGCCAGCTAGCACTTATTCGGCTATTTCCGTGCCTCAAGCGCGTCCTTTGGGTTCGGATCGTTACGTTCAGGCCGCGAAGGGCGGCAACCACGCCCTAGGGGTTGGGGAGCTTCGCCGGATGCCGTCATCGCCCTCTGGCGCGCTCCTGGCGGGAGCTAACCGACAGGGCAGTGGTTATCGGCCCGTGCATACCGGGAGGCGCTTCTAGTCGTTTATGAGCGCAAAGACTTGTGAGGGTAAGAACAATGCCCCGTGCCTGTTGAGGCCGGGGCATTGAACTAGGGGTTAGTTCCGGTTGCTAGTTGGTGAAGTGGACCTTAGGAGCACTGAAGTCGATTACGTTGTCCACGCTGATCTGCACGTCTGCTGGATCGGCTACTGAGTAAGCAACTGTCCAAGTTAGGCTCTTGCCGGGCAGAATCGTTGAGGTTGGTATTTCTACGCCGTTATTGCTGTCGAAGATTGCTGAGCCTTCGCTTCCTCCGCTTGCCACGGTTAGCATAATCATTACCGATTCAACATCTTTGTCGGTGCCGTTGGTTAGAGTCACTTCATATGAGAGGGCGGTTTGGCCCTCGACTGCCCCAGCGGAGTATTCACTTGGCGTGAACTCTGTCGGTTGGCTGATTGTTACCGCTAGGCCGTCGTCCCAAGTGTAGGTGTCACCAAACGTTGGGTTGGTGTTGGCTGGTTCCTCAGTGACTTCTTCCTCTTCAGTTGTCGCCGATTCTTCGGTGGATTCTTCTACAGCGGCGGGCGTAGTTGCACCCGTGTTGGTTGAGCTATCGTCTCCGCCGCCACCAAGAGAAGCGATCACACCGATCAGGACAACAGCGGCTATCGCCCATATCCACCATTTCTTGTACCAAGGCTTGGTTTGTTTTGCTACTGGACCAGGGGTTCCGGGCGCGTTGGGGAGCGTGTTGTTCGGGTTTACTGGATAGTTGCCGTTCGGTGCTTGAGGGTGAGTGTTTCCCTGGATTCCCTGCGGGGGAACATCGGGGTTCTGTGCTTGCTGGTTCTGCCGTGCCATTGGGTTTCCTTCGTTGCCATAGAGCAGACTGATACTTATAAGTCTGTAGACCTAAAAGTATCATTTGGAGACTCTCAATGTGTGGAAGGTGATCTACAACTGACCGTGGGAGCGAACCTGCGCCGCATCCGTCAAGGCATGGGGCAGAGCCAAGAACGATTCGCGGAAACGCTAGGTGTACACCGAACATATCTAGGTGGACTTGAACGCGGAGAACGAAACCTGACACTGAAATCAGTTGAGAAACTCGCAGAACAACTCTCCATCGACCCCGTAACCCTAATGACTCCACTATCCGACTGACACCGACAGTCAAGCGGCCTGTCCTGGCGGAGGCGGAGCAGAGGACAGGCTAAAGGTGATTCGACACCTATTTCCGTGGATTTAACAAACGTTCAACAAAAGGCGTTGGGTAAGATCGTAAGAGACACTATGAGACAGGGTGTTGTGAGTATTGAAACCGCATAATAACGGGTAAAACGGGATGTGACAGGGTGACTTTATGACCCTGACACGGAAGCGGTTGAATATAACGCCAGTCGGGGAATCATTACCGAGGCATGGTCCCCACTGGGGCGGGGAAGGGAACTACTTGACGAGCCTGTAATCACGGATATCGCTACGAGACTCGAGGCAACACCAGCCCAGGTGGTTCTCGCGTGGCACATGGCGCGCGGAGTCGTTCCTATCCCGAAGTCGTCCAGTCTTGAGCGCCAAGTTTCTAACTTCGAGGCGCAGAATCTTGAACTAACCTCCGAGGAGGTCGCTGCCATAACCAGTCTCGGAATCAACGGGCACCGGGTGCTCGACATCGAACCGGCAACTCACGAGGAGTTCTAGTATTCGAGGTCGTGTCAGCCGACAGATACTCAACGAGCATGCTTCTCCTTTCCGCCGCCGTTGCCGCAGCGCTCGCGGCTTCCTGGCAGATATGCAACGAGAATGCTTCTACTTCCTGTTTGCCAATCGAATAGGGCTCGGTATGTAGTCTCTCTGCGTGTCTGGCGCCAGTCTGATTGCAGGCTCCGGTCTGAGGGTAACCGTAAGCACAGCGCCGGGAGTTCGTTCCGTCACGGTGCGCGACTATCATTGAACCCTGTAGTGCGGCCATTTGGCCGATTCCAAACCTCTTGGGGGAACAGTGGCAACCTTCGTTGCGGTCATCGACGGAAACCAGACAGAGATCGAGTCTGATAGCACCGGATTGGACCTATTCGGTAAGGACAGGAACATCGTTGCAATGAGGGTCAACGGTGAAACAAAGGACCTGTTCACCGCGATTCCCGAAGGCGCTGAAATCGAGACAGTCACGATCGATTCCGATGAAGGGCTTTCTATCCTGCGCCACAGTGCCGCACACGTCCTCGCTCAGGCGGTTCAGCAGCAAAACCCGCAGGTAGACCTAGGAATTGGGCCGCCAATCACCGATGGCTTCTACTACGACTTCGGCGTTGATGCGCCGTTTGATCCGGAAGACCTCAGGGCACTCGAAAAGTCCATGGCACGGATCGTCAAAGAGAACCAGACTTTCCGCCGTCGAGTTGTCTCGGACGAGGAAGCACGTGAGGAACTGGCGGACCAACCCTACAAGCTAGAACTTGTTGGTCTTAAGGGTGGCTCAAGCGATGAGGACGGATCATCGGTTGAGGTGGGCGCGGGCGAACTAACCATGTACGACAACGTTCGCCGTGGCGGTGAAGTAGCTTGGAAGGACCTGTGCCGTGGTCCCCACGTTCCCTCGACCAAGTATCTGGGCAACGGCTTCGCCCTCACCAGATCAGGCGGAGCATATTGGCGAGGCAGCGAAAAGAACCCGCAGTTACAGAGAATCTACGGGACTGCTTGGCCGACGAAAGAGGAACTGAAGCAGTACCAGGAACGGATTGCCGAAGCGGAACGCCGCGACCACCGTCGTCTCGGCGCCGAGCTGGATCTGTTCAGCTTCCCCGATGAGATCGGCTCAGGTCTGCCGGTCTTCCACCCAAAGGGCGCAGCCGTGCGGCTGGAGCTTGAGGACTACTCCCGCAAACAGCACATTGCAGCCGGATACGATTTTGTCTCCACCCCACACATCACCAAGGGTGCCCTTTTTGAGCAGTCTGGTCACCTGGAGTGGTACAAGGACGGCATGTTCCCTCCACTCCACGTTGATGAGGAAATCGACGAGGAGACGGGGGAGGTCCGGAAGCAGGGCTTCGACTACTACCTGAAGCCGATGAACTGTCCCATGCACTCCCTGATTTTTGCCTCACGGGGGCGAAGCTATCGTGACCTACCAATGCGACTCTTTGAGTTCGGGACGGTCTACAGGTACGAGAAATCGGGCGTCATCCATGGCCTGACCAGGGCTCGCGGCTTCACCCAGGACGATGCGCACATCTACACCACCCGCTCTCAAATGCGGGCGGAGATCCGAGAGGTTCTTGAGTTCGTCCTGAACCTTCTGCGCGACTACGGTCTGAATGACTTCTACCTGGAGTTGTCGACGAAGAACCCCGAGAAGTATTTCGGGTCTGACGAGATCTGGGAAGAAGCAACTGAGACCTTGCGAGAGGTAGCCGAAGAGACCGGGTTGGAGTTAGTTGATGACCCGGGAGGCGCAGCGTTCTACGGACCAAAGATTTCGGTCCAGGCCCGCGATGCCCTTGGTCGGACCTGGCAAATGTCAACCATTCAACTTGACTTCAACACTCCGGAGCGCCTCGATCTCGAATACACCGAGAGTGATGGATCGCGTCAGCGTCCCGTAATGATCCACCGCGCGCTGTTCGGTTCAATTGAGCGCTTCTTCGCGATTCTGCTTGAACACTACGCAGGGGCCTTCCCGTTGTGGCTGGCACCGGTACAGGTTCGCTTAGTTCCCGTCGCGGACGCCTTCGATGACTACTGTGACCAAATCGCAAAGAAGCTCAAGAAAGAGGGCCTACGCGTCGAAGTCGATAAGTCCGATGATCGGTTTGGCAAAAAGATCCGGAACGCTTCAAAGGACAAGATTCCTGTTGTTCTTATCGCCGGTGGAGAGGACGAGGCGGCCGGTGCCGTCTCATTTAGGCTCCGCGGCGGCGAACAGATTAACGGCGTCCCGGTCGATCAAGCCGTTCAGCGGATTGTCGAGCATGACCGAGCCCACCGCAACGACGATGAGATCTAGAAGCGAATGACCGACAATTCGACGGAGAGCACCAAGACCGAATCGATTGCCAACGATGAAGTGAACGCGATGGCGAACAACGAGTTCACTTCCACAGAGAATGGCGAGGCTCCCGAGATTGAGGACAGCCGGAGCCTGGCAGGCATTCCAGACGGATTCCAACGCCTGTGGACCCCGTATCGGATGGCATACATAAACGGTGACCACGACCGTGGCTCGGATGCAGACGCGAGTCAGTGTCCCTTTTGTGCGGCGCCTTCACACACCGATGAAGAGGGTCTGATTGTCTCCCGGGGCGAAGACTGCTTTGTGCTGATGAACCTGTTCCCCTACAACTCCGGCCATCTCCTCGTCTGCCCGTACAGGCACGTTGCCGACTACACGGAACTCACCGACGCTGAGCGAATCGAGATAGGCGAGTTGACGGCTCGGGCAATGCGGGTACTGCGCTCAGTTTCTGGACCAGCTGGATTCAACCTTGGGATGAACCAGGGTGAAGTTGCGGGCGCGGGAATCGCAGCCCACCTCCACCAGCACGTGGTTCCAAGGTGGGGCGGAGACTCAAACTTCTTCCCGATAATCGCTAGAACCAAGGCAATCCCACAGCTGCTGGAGGATGCCCGCGAACTCCTCGCAGACGCATGGGACCGTGTCGGATCGGAAGAAGACCCTCAAGAAGGAAAGAGATAGATGGTTCTGGGAAACCACGGTCGCTCGGTCACAAAAGCGATCTTCACTCCGGTGGCAAGAGTCCTGTACCGGCTGGGCGTAACGCCAAACATGATCACCTACACTTCGGCGTTGCTGGTGACTGCCATATCATTCGGACTGATTGCCAGAGGGCATCTGTTTGTTGGCGGAGTATTGGTCGGTCTTGTGCTGTTCGCGGATTCGATCGACGGAATCCTCGCCCGTATGACAGGGCAATCCTCCAAGTACGGGGCGTTCCTCGATTCGACAATGGACAGGATCACCGACGGAATCGTCTTCGGATCCCTGCTCTGGTGGGCGATTGTTGGGCTGCCTGAGGGTACCGTTCGAACGGTTTCGATCATTTCCGGAATTGTCTGCATGACCGCTATTGGCGTGGTTCCTTACGCACGGGCGCGCGCCGAGAACTTTGGCGTGATTGCCAAGGTGGGAATCGCGGAGCGTACGGATCGTCTAATCATCGGACTTGCCGGTGCGGCTTTTACCGACCTGGGAATCCCGCTCTGGTTCTATGCAGTTGGCCTAACCTGGGTCGCATTCGCCTCAAGCGTGACCGTGATTCAGCGAATGGCGGTAACGCAAAGGGAACTAAAAGACCAATCCTCTCAGCGCACAGACGAGGTGGAGGGCAAACAGGCCGGAGATCAGGAGCCAACGACCTCGTGATTGCCTCCGTCTACAGGATCGCCTGGAGAGTCCTGCCTAAGCTTCCGCAGGGACTGGTCATTTGGTTCGCCCACCTCGCGGCCGACATCGTCTGCCTTCTAGGCGGTTCATCGGTTCGGCAGATGCAGAAGAACTATGAACGACTCAGCGGACGAGCGGTATCGAAGAAGGAGTTGCGTGAGGGAGTACGCTCCTACTTCCGCTGCTTCGCCCAGATGTTCACCCTCTCAGGCTGGAGTGCTGCTGAGATCGAATCCGGCTGCTTTTGGCCAGATGGAGCCCGCGACGCTGAATGGCTTAAAGATGGTCCGGTAGTACTGGCACTGACGCACTCTGGAAACTGGGATCTTGCGGGGGCATGGTTCTGCCAGACGCACGGCAAGATCGTCACGGTTGCCGAGAAACTGAATCCCGAAGACCTCTTTGACCAGTTCGTCGAGTTTCGCGAATCGTTGGGAATGGAGATAATCGGAGTTGGTCCCGGTGACCATGTCTTTACCGAACTGGTCGAGAAGACTCAGGGGCGTCCCGTCCTCGTACCACTTCTGGCAGATCGCGATATTTCTGGCGCGGGCATTGAGGTCGATCTGGGCCATGCAAAAGCGCTGGTTGCGGCAGGTCCGGCGGCTTTGGCACTCAAACTTAACAGGCCGCTTATCGCTGGGCACATTTCATATGTTTACCAGAATGGGCGGTGGACCGTGAGAGCTCTCTTCTCTGACCCCGTGGAGATGCCCGAGCTGCGTGAGGGTGAGACTGAGACGGAGGCACTAACCCGAGCCTGGGTGGATGAGATCTCTCCGGTGATGATCGATCACATGGTTGACTGGCACATGATGCAGAAAGTTTTCGTTGACGATCTTGATCCGCAGCGGCTAGCACGTGCACGCCAGCGTGCAGAGGAGGACAAGTAATGCGAGTTGGAATCGTCTGTCCGTACTCCTTTGATGCACCGGGTGGGGTGCAGTTTCATGTTCGAGATCTGGCGGAAGAACTTCTTCGCCGAGGTCACTATGTCCGAGTTCTTGCTCCATCTGAGGACGGGGATCTTCCCCCTTGGCTTGACTCGGTTGGTTCGTCATTTGCGGTTAAGTTCAACGGTTCCGTGGCACGTCTGGCCTTCGGACCGAAAGTCGACCGGAAAACGCGGAAGTGGCTTGAGAAGAACGATTTCGATGTTGTTCATATACATGAGCCCGGGACCCTCTCGGTCGGACTTATCGCGCTGATGCGGTCCAAGGTTCCCGTTGTCGCGACATTCCACTCGGCGATGAACCACTCCAAACTTCGGACGATGACGGCTGGGCTGGTGGAGCCGTCACTAGAGAAGATAGCGGCACGAATCGCCGTGTCACAGGAGGCAAGGCGAACGCTGATTGAGCACCATTCCGGCGACGCGATCATCGTTCCCAATGGCGTGTTCACCAGCCAGTTCGCCTCGGCAGTGCCGAAACCCGAGTGGGAAGCAACGCCAGAGCGACCGGTAATCGTATTCCTCGGCAGGCTCGATGAGCCTCGTAAAGGGCTGCCAGTCTTTGCCGGGGCAATAGAAGAAGTGTTGGCGGAGCATCCGGGGGCACGGTTCCTTGTAGCGGGTCGCGGCGAAGCGGATTCGCTCCACAAACTCATAAAGAAGCACCCGGACTCGATCCAGCTTCTTGGGGAGATCACCGATGAAGAGAAGGCTTCTCTTCTCGCAGGTGCCACCGCCTACGTCGCACCCCAAACTGGCGGAGAGTCGTTCGGGATTGTTCTGGTCGAGGCGATGGCAGCTAGAACCCTGGTGATCGCGTCTAACATTGCTGCGTTCGAAGCAGTGCTGGACGAGCGTCGTGCTGGCGATCTATTCCCGGTCGGAGACTCTGTTGCACTCGCTAAGACGATCAACGCGGCTATCGAGAACCCGATTAGAACTGAGGAACTAGCCGAGCTAGGGGCAGAAAGAGCCCAGATTTACGATTGGCATACAGTGACGGATCGACTGCTTGCTATCTATGACGCAGTTCTCCCATGGGGGCCGCGACCCTCGACTGGGACCGCCTATGAGAACCTTCACGAACGCTTCGCGTCGGGGGACAAATGAGCTGGCAACTATGGCTTCTGGTAGTTGTCGCAGTTCTGGCGATTCTTGGGCTCGGCCTCTTGAGCCTTCGAATGGCAAAGAGGATTGACAGACTTCATCGCCGGGTTGAATCAAATCGAGTGAACCTGAACCGACAACTGATCAAACGGGCTGCAGAAACCATGAGGACTGCGGACCTGTTGCAGGTTTCCCCAGAGATAGCCAGTGAAATGCGTAGCGCCGCAACAGACGCAATCAGCCTTGCGGGAGTCCCACTCGTCATGAGGGGACTTGGGTCTGACGAGAGCAACGAGCAAGCGACTCTTGCGCGAATACGGGCTGAATCCGGTCAGAGCCAAGTGCTCCGAGAATCTATGACCGAGGAACTGTGCGCCGAGATAAGGAACGACCCTGTTTCCGGAGCTCAACTAGAAGCCCTCGTAGAAACCTGTAACCGAGCGGAACTGATTCGGACGCTTCACAACCAGGACGTTTCACTGACTCTTGCGCTCCGCGACCGCAGACTGCCAAGAGGTTTACATCTGGCCGGAAGCGCCGAGCTTCCATACCCGGTGGAACTGGATGATCGGGTTTTCGGTGGCTGATCAGACTCAGAGTGGGGATCCTAAGGATGAGGGTCAAGTCTATTCTTCACCTTGGGAGCGATACCGGCTGTCCTCGCAGCGTCCTGAGATGGAGCGAGAGGGCTGGACAACAGAAGGTCCTTTCGCAGGGCAGACGACCGACGACAACGACGCCAACGAGTCGGCCGGAGCAGACGCTAAGAAAGCGACAGGACTGCGGAGCTGGTGGAGAAGTGCGAGCAAGGGCGAACTCGCCATCGTCGTACTCTCGGCCGCGGGCATCGGGGCCTCCATGTATCTGTTTGTCTCAGGGCGCGACATTGGCTCCGTGGGGCTATTCGCCCTTATCTCAACGGTGCCCCTCCTACTGGTTCTCACGGTACTGATACGGGCGGATCGATTTGCCCCGATTGCCACAAGATACATTGTGCTCGCCGCCCTCTGGGGCGCCGGGGTCGCGACAATGATCGCCAGCGTAATCAACTCCTCGCTGTTCGCAGACTTCATCGCAACGTTTGGCGACATGGGTCGAGCCGAGACGATAGCCGCGGTTGTGGTAGCCCCAATCTCGGAGGAACTATTGAAGGGTGCCGGGGTTATCCTCGTTCTTCTGATTGCCCGTCGCCGAGTGGTCTCGGCGACTAACGGACTGGTGATCGCGGGTACTGCGGGTGCGGCCTTCGCCTTTGTTGAGAATATTCAATACTTCCTTCAGGCACAGGCAGAAAGCAGCGCGGTTCTCGGAGCGACTATCATCGGCCGCCTGGTCTTGAGTCCTTTCGTGCATCCGATGGCCACTTCATTCATCGGGTTCTTTTTCGCGTCTGCGATCCTGAAAGGTACCGGAGCGTGGTCATGGATTTGGCGCATTGCTGTCGGATTCACGCTGGCAATGTCGGCTCACGCGCTCTGGAATGGGCTGGCTCCACTGGGGAGTTCGGCCTGGATTCTGCTCTATGTACTGATTGAGGTACCGCTGTTTGTCGGTTGGCTTGTCTGGATTTCAACCCAGGGAAGTCGGCAGCTCGGTCGGATTCGTGCTGGTCTCTCCTCGTACGTCGCCACAGGGTGGATCAGCCACGCGGAAGAACGAATGGTCACCGATCCAAGATCACGAAAATACGCCCGGAAGTGGGCCCGTAAGGTGGGTAGGTCGGCCAGAATCGCAATGCGGAAGTATCTCCAGACGGCCGGCCGCCTGGGACTTGATCAGTCAAATATGGAGCGCACGGGGCCAGACGCAAAGCGCGTGGACATCGCACGCGAGTCGCTTTCTGCGCTAGCTGGATATCGGGAGACATACTTGCATCTCGGGGAGATCTACGCAGCGAGTATGGCGGGGGTGAGACCATGACCGATCTGGGTCCAGAGTGGATCCCGGACTCGGAGGGCATCCCGAGTCGGCATGCGGCACGCCTAATCATCTTCGACACCGATGGGCGAATCCTAATGATTCGGGGTCACGACACCCACGACCTTGACCATCGGTGGTGGTTCACCGTTGGCGGAGGCCTCGAACCGGATGAGAGTTCACTCGAAGGAGCGCTCCGCGAAGCCCGCGAGGAAACAGGGCTCGACATTAGGTCCATCGCTCGGTCCGTCGCCGGTCCCATCATGCACCGAAAGGCAGTCTTTCGGTTCAGGAACGTCGTGGCTCGTCAGGATGAGGTCTTTTACGTCGCATTCTTGCGTTCCTCGACCCCCGGACTAACGAACGGCGGCCTAACAGATCTGGAGAATCAAACACTCGATGAGTTCAGGTGGTTCACTCCGGAGGAACTCACAGAGCTTTCGAAGAAGGAGACCGTCTACCCACTCTCGCTTCCGCAATTGGTGCAACGGTGGACGGACGGCTGGGACGGTGAGTTCGTTGAGCTAGGTGACGAACAGGACGGTGGCCTGGGGTCCGTCACCCAGAGCCGTGTAGAATCAATGGCCGAGCAATCGTGAGGGAGAGGAACCATGTCAGGTCACTCTAAATGGGCAACAACAAAGCATAAGAAGGCCGCAATCGACGCGAAGCGAGGCAAGCTGTTTGCTCGCCTGGTGAAGAATATCGAAGTGGCGGCGCGCACCGGTGGGGGAGACCCCGATGCGAACCCCACCCTTTACGATGCAATCCAAAAGGCGAAGAAGAACTCGGTTCCCGCCGACAACATTGACCGTGCCCTTAAGCGCGGTTCAGGTGCCGAAGCTGGGGGAGCCGACTACCAGTCGATCATGTACGAGGGATACGCGCCGGGTGGAGTAGCAGTCCTCATTGAGTGCCTTACCGACAACAAGAATCGCGCGGCCTCGGACGTCCGCCTCGCGCTGACGCGCAGTGGAGGATCGCTAGCTAGTCCCGGTTCCGTTTCTTATCTTTTCTCACGCCAGGGCATCATTGAGGTCCCGACGGAAGGGACTGATGAGGACTCGATTTTCGAGGCGGTCCTTGATGCTGGCGCTGAAGAGGTCGAACGCCATGGCGACGTCTTCACCGTGACCTGTGCCCCGACTGATCTCACCGCCGTGCGTGAAGCGCTCCAGGCGGCAGGGATCGACTACAACTCTTCAGAGGCCGAGTTCGTCGCGTCGACAGAATCAGTCGTTGATGCAGACGGTGCTCGGAAAGT
>JBATQJ010000104.1:0-1804 GCA_049291975.1 Scrofimicrobium sp. | reverse complement strand
GCTACCCCGCCATGATCAACCCGGCGTACCGGCAAGACCAGAGCCCCGAAAGGGAATTGAACCCTTGACCTTCTCCTTACCATGGAGACGCTCTGCCGACTGAGCTATCGGGGCGACTAAAGAACTGTACTTGGAGCGGGTCACTTGCCGCAAACCTGTAGGGGCCTCGTGCGTGAAATCACAGGGTCCAGCACCACGTGACTCAGGCCGTCAGGTCCGACTCCGTCCCCTCACCGGCGCTGTCGGCGTTAATGGCGGTCTGCTCGCGGTGTAGGCGTGGCTCGACGCCGCGCCAACACCGCGAAGCCTCTAGGCCGCGATCAGGTTCAGGAAAGTGAGCTGAGATTGAGGCTCTTCAATAAGGTCCGCGAGCGCATCGTTGAAGGGCTTCCCGTACGGCATCCCCAGGTGGGCCTGGAACGCGGCCTCGTCCTGGTAGGCCTCGAAAATGAAGAATCGGCTGCCGTCCTCAGATTCCCTGTACGGGTCGAAGGCGACATTTCCTGGCTCTCGGCGAACGTTCAGCGCCAGTCCTTCAACCAGCTCCAGCACTTTCTCGGCGCTGCCTGGCTTGGCCGTGAACTCTGCATAAAGTACCTTCATCTGCCTCGCCTTACTCGAATGTGGAACGCAGGAACTGGACAGACCTTGCCACATCGCTGTCCAGGTCCTCTGTGGACGCGCCGTCCGAGATGTCTCGCCAGACTTTGATGTCCCGTCCAACCTGACCACCCATCATCACGAAGGGTTCCATGACAACTAACCCGTCATAGTTGATCCGCCCAAGAGCCTCACCGATCTCTGTCCACGGGAAGCGCCCGGCCCTAGGCGGACGGCGGTTCGGCTCGCCGACATGGAGTTCACCGAGTAAGTCACCGGCCCGGACAATCGCGTCGGCCAGGTTGTCCTCTTCGATATTCATGTGGAACGTGTCGAGCATTAGCTTGACGTTGCCTTTGTCGACGGCCCGTACGTAGTCGATTCCTTCTTGCGCGTTGTTGAGAAGGTATCCCTCAAAGCGGTTCAAGACCTCCATGTAAAGGCTGATGCCGTACTCGGCCGCGTGATCAGCGAGCCTCCGCATGTTCTCGATCGACCGCTTCAAGTCGCCCGGCTTGTCCAGCTTCCCCGAGTAGTCAACAGGCCAGTACGAGTAGCCTGCTCCGCCGATACTCGTTATTCCGGCCGTCTCCATCTTTGGGAAGATGTCCTGGTAGAACGAAAACGCGTTCTTCACGACTGCCGGATTCGATGAAGAGATGTTGTGCTCCGGCCGGGGGCCGTAGCCGCCTGTTAGCTGAATTCCCTCCGCGCGCGCAGCTGCCCCGAGTTCCTCGAAGTGGGACTTGGGCTGATTCTGAAAATCCCCGCAGGCCACCTCGAGGACATCAAAACCCAAGTCCTTGACTCGCTTGACGTAGGGAATGAAGTCCCCTCCCCACTCCCGTTCCCAGTACGCGTAGTAGATGCCGTATTTCATTTGGTTCCGTCCCGTGTGATGACGGGGCCGGGTGCGAACACCCGGCCCCGTCCACCCACTATTCATAGAGACAACTAGCGATTTCAGGGTCATCGATGTTGGAGGCATCGTAGAAGTGGAACGGGACACTGATGTCGTGCACCTCTTCTCCCTTGGCTGCCTTGATAGCGGTCTCAACGGACAGATATCCGATCTTCCGCGGATCCTGGGTGATCGACCCCAGGAAGACTCCATCACGGACGGCCTGAACCTGGAGCGCGCCCGAGTCGAAGCCGATTGCGACGACTCCATCGGGTCCGAACTTCTGCAACGTCTCGTTTGCGT
>JBATQJ010000103.1:0-1882 GCA_049291975.1 Scrofimicrobium sp. | reverse complement strand
GTGCTGGGAGATCATTTAGGTGGTGATCTTGGAAATGAGTCAGGTGACGGTTCGAGAGATGGTTTCGGTCGCGGTCTTGGAAATGAGTCAGGGAGCGGCACTGGAGATAGCTTAGATAGTGTGCTTGTAGATCGCTTAGGTGGTGATCTTAGAAATGAGTCAGCTGGCGGTTCTGGAGATGGTTTAGATCACGGTTCTGGAGGTCCGGCATGGTTAATCACCAACGAAGGCGTTCCGGCTCGGATCCCCATGAGAGCGGTCGACAAGATGTCTTGTGGCGCGGTCATCCAAGCGGTCGTAAGGGACAGCTTGGGTCGTATTACTGCTCTGGGGACTCCCGCACGGATCTTCACTGCTAGCCAGCGCCGAGCAATTGCTCTGCGTGACGGTGGTTGTGTTATTCCTGGATGTACAGTTCCGGCGGCTTGGTGCGAAGTTCACCATGTGGCCCCTCACGCTCTGGGCGGACCCACACATACTGATAACGGTGTCCTGCTGTGCCGCTTCCACCATTCGACCATTGACACTAGTGGGTGGGAGATCGCCATGAAACATGGCATTCCATCGGTCAAACCACCCGATTGGCTGATGAATCTGTATCCCGGAGATCCGCGTCAGGACTGGGTCAACCAAGTTCTCGCCGACCAGACTAGACGGATTCGAGAGAAACTAGAGAGCCAGAAGTCACGGGGCCGTCCATGTGAGCGCGAACCGAATGAAACGCCGCCAAGTGGTTTTCCGCCAACCCAATTCGTAGACGATCAACGGGGGATCAGCTGTCCTGCAGTTGATACTACTTCGCGCGAAGACTCGGCCGTTTGCGCAGCATAGCTCCCAAGAACGAGCCTGCCCGCCAGATTACTGCCCCGCCTGCGTAGTATCCTTTGGCGGTGAAATACGGAAGACTGCTGGCCTGGCTCGTCCTCGTGGCCCTCTCAAGCGCAGTTGCGAGGCTGTTACTGTGGGCCATCAACCCCAATGACCCCGAGGGCACGAACTTGCTGGTGACCGCATTCGCGACTGCGACAGTCTTCACCCCGCTCGCGCTGGCCTACGTGCTCATCTCCAGGAGACGCCGAGCGAAGCACCAGCGGTAGCCACCTTCTTACCCGTCTTCTCCAGCCTCGCCAGCGACCTCGAGAAAGGGCCTCCTGAACCGCACGCGAAGACACCGCGCCGACATCACCCCTGGAACCAATCATCTAGTATCGAGAATGAATATGTACGACTTGATGAATGTGTACACCTCTAGGAAGGGAAGAGCCCATGAACGATACAGTCCGAACAGAGCTTCAGGGTGGTGTGGAACTACCGAAAATTGGTCTGGGAACCTACCGGCTGAACGGAGAGAGTGGTGCTCGCGCAATCGATGCTGCGATCGGTGCTGGCTATCGTCTTATTGACTCGGCATTCAACTACGACAACGAGGGTGCCGTCGGGCAGGCCGTGCGGAACACAGAGGTGCCGCGCGAAGAGTTGATCATTACCTCAAAGCTGGCCGGACGTTACCACGCATACGACCAGGCCAGGGATTCGATCGAGGAGAGCCTGTTCCGGCTAGGTCTCGATCAGATTGACCTCTACTTAATCCACTGGCCGCTTCCAAAGGTTGACAAGTATGTTGAGGCTTGGGAAGCGCTGGTAAACGCCCAACAACGTGGCATTGTCCGTTGGATCGGGGTTTCGAACTTCCTCCCGGAGCACATCGAGCGCCTCGAAAAGGAAACCGGAGTATTGCCCGCCGTCAACCAGCTTCAGCTTCACCCCTACTTCCCTGACACGGAAGCGGTTGAATATAACGCCAGTCGGGGAATCATTACCGAGGCATGGTCCCCACTGGGGCGGGGAAGGGAACTACTTGACGAGCCTGTAATCAAGGATA
>JBATQJ010000102.1:0-4038 GCA_049291975.1 Scrofimicrobium sp. | reverse complement strand
CAGTAGAGCCTGGAACATCTCGGCTGGGATCACAGGCACTCCGAGAGTTTCAGCCTTGGTTGTCTTGGACCCTGCACCCGGTCCGGCAACCAGAACGGTGGTTTTCTTTGAAACCGAAGATGACGCCTTTCCGCCGCGGATCATCACCGCATTGTTGGCCTCGTCTCGCGAGTATCCAGGCATGCTTCCCGAAACAACTATCGTTGCACCGGACAGTGTCTGCGGCACGTCTGAGGGCTCCTCAACGTGGGACAAAGCGCCGGACTTCATCCACTGACTAACGATGTCACGATGCCAGTCCACCTGGAACCAGTCACTGACCGACTCCGCGATGATCTGGCCGACTCCCTCGGTCTGGGCGAGGTGCTCTACCGAGGCCTCTGATATCGCCTCGATTGTCTGGAACTTGGCGGCCAGGGTTCGAGCCGCAGTCGGGCCGACGTGACGAATCGACAGCGCCACGAGGAACCGCCAAAGGGGACTGTCCTTTGCGGCCTCCAGCTCTTCTAGCATCTGGAGTAGCGACTTACTGGGTTTGGAGCCGATCGGGACATAACCGCCCGATCTTCTCTGGTATGCCTTTGACCAGAAGTACCGAACCTGCTGATAGTCGCCGGTTGGGACACCCCTGACGCGAACCGGACGCCACACCATGACGTCAGCAACCCCATCGGCCGTGAGGTCGAAGAGGTCCTTGGCATTGCTCAGTACAGGCTTCTGGGATTCTGGCAACAGCGCCTCAGCCAGGGCAAACCTGTCTCCGTGATGGCCCTCAGAAACCAAAACCAGTTCAGTGCCATCTTCGAGGAACACCGTTCTTCCCTCGACCAACGCTGCCGCCACCAGCTCTCTTCCCATCTCAGGCTGGGTGAGGGCTGCAGCAGCCTCGGCTCCAAGCCCCTCAATGTCTAGGGCCCCACGTGATCCAAGGTGAATAAGCCTCTCGGTGATTTGCGCAGGGCAACTGGCGGTGTTCGGGCAACGCAGGTCAGCGTCACCCTCTTTCGCAGGTGCCAGAGTCGTTCCGCACGAAGGACACTCGGTCGGCATCTCAAACCTACGCTCAGTGCCGTCGCGGTCAGCGACGACTGGACCGACGACCTCAGGGATAACGTCACCGGCCTTTCGGACGACAATCATGTCCCCGATCAAGATCCCCTTGCGCTCTACCTCCCCCGCATTATGGAGGGTGGCGTGCTGCAGGTGGGAACCGGCGACAAGCACCTTTTCAAACACGGCGTATGGCGTGACCCGACCTGTACGCCCAACCTGCACCCGAATGTCGAGCAGACGAGTGAAAACTTCTTCGGGAGGGTACTTGTAGGCAACCGCCCATCGCGGGGTTCTTGAGGTCGCACCCATTTCCTGCTGGCGAGGAACTGAGTCCACCTTGAAGACAACTCCGTCGATTTCGTGCTCGAAACTCCCACGATGCTCCCCGAAGTATCGAATCGATTCGAGTCCCTGTTCAAAGGTGTCGACCAGACGTGTATGCCTTGAAACCGGCACGCCCCACTCAGAAATTTGTTGATACCAGCCGTATTGGGTCTCTGGTACCTCACCCATTCCCTCAACTGCACCCAGGCCGTGCGCAACAAAGGACAGAGGACGTTTCGCGGTTGCCGCCGGATCCTTCTGGCGTAGCGAACCTGCCGCAGCGTTGCGCGGGTTCACGAACGGTCGTTCTTGATTCGCGACCCTCTCTGCGTTGACGCGTTCAAAGTCATCAAGTCGAAAGTAGACCTCTCCCCTGATATCGACTAAGTCGGGGATATTTGGGCCTGTCAACCTGAGGGGAATCGACTTGATTGTCCTTACGTTTGCCGTGACGTCCTCACCTACGAAGCCGTCGCCGCGAGTCGAAGCCTGAGCCAGCGTTCCTCTTTCATACCTAAGGTTCACAGCCAGACCGTCTACCTTGATCTCAGCGGTCATCGCCACACCCTCGCCGGGCCAGCGAGAGACGGTGCGATGCCACCATGTTCGCACTTCTTCGGGCGAAAACACGTCTTCGAGACTGGTCATCTGAACCTGGTGATGCACCGGCGTGAAAGCTTCGGATGCAGTCCCACCAACCGTCAGTGTCGGGGAGTCGGGCGTAGCCAGTTCAGGGAACTCTGCCTCAAGGTCCTGGAGTTCCCGAAAGGCGACGTCGTACTCTGCATCCGAGATCGTCGGCTCGTCGCTCACGTAATAGGCGTCTCTAGCGGCTTCAATGAGCTCGACTAGTTCATTCCACCGCCGCTTTGCTGCAGCGAGTTCAGTGTCTGTAGTGTCCACGGGACCTCCCGCTGTCATTCTTTCATTACCCTCCGACACCGTCATCCTCCGACGCGTGCAGGGCCGCCAATCCACAGGGTCAGCAATTGGGCCGACTCCCCAGCGGGGATCTCGGCGCGCCCCAACCGAGTCGGATCTAGTGCACTCTTCTTGGATGCAGCACTCTTTGGTTGTTCGCTCTCTTAGTTGTACCGCGTATCTGGCATGCGTTAAGGGACCAGATACCGGCTGCGTGTTTCCAACAGATCCAGCCCTCCCCTTGGGGCGAAACGCGGGGTTGGTCGACCCCTATACCGAGCCGGCGCACTTGCGTTTTGAAAGAACTCCCCGAGGCCTCCTTGTCCACGATCTATGCCGGGTGAACCCCGTTATGGCGGTGCATAGAAGAGGCAGGATTTCCCACGGCAGACGAATTAGAGTCGGGGCGAACCGATGGACTGTCCGCGATCGCACCAGATTTCTCGGTTGGCTTCCTCCAGCAACATCCAGGGGTCGACTGCTGCGCTACTTCCGCTTTCTCTTACCGGTTCTCATGTTGCTTGGGCTGACGCGATTTCTCCCGATTCCCGTGGCCCCAGTTCTTCTGTCCTTGGCTGCGTTGACACTACTAGCACTGATCGCCTTGGCCCATTTCCTCTCGCGTACTGCTTCCCGTCGTGACCCAGCATCTTTACTAGCTGCGCTTGCCCTGGCCACCTCGGACACCGGCAAATCGTCGAATGGCTCTCCAATATCTGTTTACTTGCGCCCTCGCAGGAAAGGAATAATCGTCATCGAGCCGGACCGGGTGATCGGAGTTGTTGGAGACTACGCCCGCGAATATTTCCTCTGGGTTGCGGCACAGCTCCGGGTACAGGGTTTAGCGCCGACGTTAGTCGCTGCCTGCGATGCCTCCGGCTCCGCCGCGACGACCCCTCGCCTCATCTGGGCTAAAACAGTGGAAGAATTAGGAGCGCATCCTTCACTGATCCTTCGGTCCTACCCGATAGCTGGGACTCTTTGGTGCGATGAGGTGGCCGCCCTCCTCGCCATCAGTTCCGAGGCCGTCTTGCCGAATCACGTGTCATTCGAAGAACTGTATGGCGAACCAGAAATGGTATCAATCAAGAATCGTTGGAACAACGCGCCCGACCAATCTCTTAAGCTTGGACGCACCGCTGACGGGACAGCGTTCTCCCTCGACCTGATTCGCGATGGACCACATGCGCTGGTCGTTGGAGGCACTGGCTCAGGAAAGTCAGAGTTCCTCACAACACTCGTTTTCGCACTGGCAGCAACGTACCCACCAAACCGCCTTCGTTTGTTACTTATTGACTACAAGGGTGGCGCCGGATTGCTGAGCTCGGCCTCCCTCCCCCACGTTGAGCGTCTTCTAACCGACCTGGATGGAAGCCAAACCCCCTGGTTGCTCCGGATCCTCACAGCGGAGATAAGACGCCGAAAGAGTCTGCTTTTGCGCGCTGGCTTCCGCTCGATTGCACAGTGGAACGGGACCCCGGGTTGCCAGTCGAGCCCTCCACCTCTGCTGGTCGTTGTGGCGGACGAGGTCAGAGCTCTTGCTGATCGCAGTCCCGAGTTACTGAAGCAGCTAACCGACATCGCAACGCAGGGGCGATCTCTCGGAATCCACTTGATCGCGGCGACCCAGAGGCCGGGCGGCACGGTCAGCTCCGACCTTCGAGCGGTGCTTGACGTTCGCGTGGCGCTTCGATGCTCCGAAGTATCGGACTCTGTGGATGTCGTCGGCAGCCGTGAGGC
>JBATQJ010000101.1:0-51978 GCA_049291975.1 Scrofimicrobium sp. | reverse complement strand
GTATTCCGCCCGAGGGGATCGGGAGACCATCCATGCCGATGAACTTGATCTCATTCTCGCGTCCTACGGCCTTTGCTGCTAGGTATGCACCTTCAGCCATCGGGTCGTTATGGGCGTAGACGACATCAATGTCGGGATTAGCCTGCAGCAGGGCATCCATCTGCGATTGGCCCTTTTCACGTAGCCAGTCTCCGTCAGCTGTGGCGATAATCTTGACATTCGGGTTTGCGCTGACCGTTGATGCGAAGCCATCCGAACGCTCTTGTGCGGGAGTGGAACCTGAGAGCCCCTTTATCTCAACAACATTTCCGCCGTCAGGCAGGAGTTCTTCAGCAACGTAGCGTCCCGCTTCTTCCCCCATGACGACATTGTCACCGCCGATGAAGGTCGTGTATTTGTCGCCTTCAACTTTGCGGTCCAGAACAATCACGGGAACTCCCGCATCATATGCCTTTGCGACGACGGCTGTTAGTGGCGCGGCCTCGTTCGGACTGATGATTAGTAGATCAATCCCTTGTGAAAGGAAATTATCTACGTCAGCTACTTGCTTCGCATTGTCCTGCGCGGCATCCGCGAAAACAACCTCAAAGTTCGAATACTCTGCGGCAGCCGCGCGAATGTCGTCGTCCATCTGTTGACGATACGGCTCGGCCACATTTGCTTGGCTCATGCCAATTAAGTACTTGGCGTCCGGACCCGCACACTCCGCAGCGTCAACTGATCCGGACTCTGCACTGGCAGGCTTGTCAGCCTCGGCTGATGCGGGTTCGCTATTGCCTCCGCCTGAGCAGCCAGCCAGTGCCAGCATGGGTGCCACGGCTAACGCCGTGAAACCAGCAATCGTTCTCTTTGAACCTACTCTTTGATACTTCATTGTTCTCCTTTTCGTAATTCCTTACCTCGGTTGATCAGCCTCGATCTGACCTGAATGACTGCAGCATCGCCGCTGCCACGATGATCACTCCCTTGATGATCAGTTGTAGATTTGAGTCGACATTGTTAAGAGCAAGAATGTTGTTGAGTACGCCGAGCAAGATTGCTCCAGCGATAGTCCCTGAGACACCTCCAACACCACCAGCCAACGAGGTTCCTCCAATAACAACCGCGGCTATGGCATCCATTTCGTAAGCGACACCATCGTTCGGACTGCCTTGATTCAGCTGCCCTGCATGGATAATTCCAGCTAGGGCCGCCAGCGTCGCACTGATGGTGAACACGGCTACCTTGACGCGAATCACAGGAACGCCTGAAAGTCGAGCCGCTTTCTCGTTACCACCGATCGCGTAAACTTGCCGCGCGAAGACAGACTTATCCATGACAAACAGAGCAATAACGGCCACGATCAGAAAAATGATCGCCGGGTATGGGATTACGCCGAAGAGACGCTCATTTAGGAGTGAGAACACGGGTGGCGCGAGTCCCGGCCCGTCGCCATAGGCAAGCGGGACTCCCTGCCCACCGGACCAAATGCGCGCCAAGCCCCTGGCCACCTGCATGCCCGCCAGCGTCACAATGAATGCCTGCAGACCAAACCTCGCCGATATATATCCTTGTACAGTGCCGAAAACGACTCCGATTAGCAGAACAATCACGACCGTTGGAAAGACACCAAGACCGTCTGCCGTAAGCAAGATTGCCGTTCCGGTAGCAGCAAGTCCCAGCACGGCGCCAACTGAAAGGTCAATTCCGCCGATTAGGATCACCAGAGTCATGCCTATCGCAATAATGCCGATTTCGGAGGTCGCCCGGACAATGTTAAGCAGGTTGTCTGGCCTCAGAAAAACATTCCCACTACCGCGATTCGGTGAAAGCATGATCGCAAGAACGAAGACGATCACCAGAGCCACCCATGCTTGCATGGTATAGAAACGCTCGGGCAAGCGGAACTTTCGCCTCTCGGCCTTCGTTGAGGCCGTTTCAGCAGCAGACACTTTGTTACTCTCCCTTTTCATTGTCAGCAACCCAATCTGCGACTCCTGCCGTAGCGAGCAGCAGTTCCGGTGTTGCTTCGTTGCCATCAAACTCAGCAATGATCCTTCCGTCTTGGAGAACCAGAATTCGATCACAGACCCCGACCAGTTCGGGTAGTTCTGAGGATGCAAACAGGACCGAAACTCCGTCCTCTGCAAGCCTCGCGAGCAGTCGATAGATTTCTGCCTTTGCCCCGATGTCAACCCCTCGTGTTGGTTCATCAAGCAGGAGGACTTGGGGCTCGCCCAACAGCTGTCGTCCGAAGACCACCTTTTGCTGATTTCCGCCAGAGAGTGCAGACACGGCTATCGCTGGGCTCGACACCTTAATCCCCAGGTCCTTGATCGAGGTACCTACAGCTTTCGACTCCAGTCTTGAGCTCCGTATGCCGAACCGTGAAAGGGCGTGAAGCGTTGAGAGAATGAGGTTGGACGCGACGCTGTCGGTCATCACCAACCCATCGATCCGGCGGTCCTCCGGAACATATGCAAGTCCGGCAGATAACGACGTCCGCGGCGACTTTAATGAAAGGGGCTTCCCACCCACCGTGACTTGTCCGGAAACAAAGCCGTCGGGTTCGCCGTACAGTGTTCTCAGTAGTTCTGATCTGCCCGAACCAAGCAGACCAGCGAGGCCGACGATTTCTCCCTTGTGCACGTCAAAGTTCATCGCCTTCGGATTTGAACGACCTCCGCTTTGCCCCGACTCCACCGTTAGGTCACGCACGGCCAAGACAACTTCGTTCTCGGGTTTCACTCTCTCAGGAAATACTTGTGCAAGAGGCTTCCCGATCATCTTTGTGATGATGTCGGCCGATGGCGTCGTCGCCACGTCGAATGTTTCGATCGTTCTTCCGTCGCGCATGACTGTAGCCCGATCAGCCACCCGGGAAATCTCGTTCATTCGATGGGAGATATAGATAATACCTACACCTCGATCCCTGAGACCCAATACCAGTTCCAAGAGTCGTTCGACCTCGGCTTCAGAAAGCGCCGAGGTAGGTTCGTCCATCACAAGGATCTGAGCATTTTCACTCAGTGCTTTCGCGATGGCCACCATCTGTTGTTCGCCCGTTCGCAATAATCGAGTCTTGGCACGAGGTGAGAGCGAGACTCCAATCATTGATAGAAACTCTTCCGCGTCTGTGTTCAGACGCTTCTTATCGATGAAGCCCAAGCGTGTTCTCGGCTCTCTGCCCAAGAACAGATTTTCAGCAACGGTGGCGTCAGGTACTAAATCCAGTTCCTGATGGATCATCCCGATTCCTGCAGCCTGAGAAGAAGCTGGGTTGGGAAAGAAAACGTCCTTCGACTTGAGTCTGATAGAACCCTCGTTGGGCTGAACGACGCCCGAGAGGATGTTCATCAGTGTCGATTTGCCCGCTCCGTTTTCACCGAGAAGCGCATGAACCTCGCCCGACTGCAATTCGAAATCAGCATGCCGAATTGCGTGAACACCACCGAAGTTCTTCGTTATGCCACGCATTACTAGAAGGCTTGCTTCCGTAGCAGCATTTTCTTCGCTCACCATTGTCATAGAACCACACTGTCTCTGAATGATTGATGCGCCAACTGTACATCGTCAAGAAATCGATTGCAAGCAATATTGCATGGCCATTCCTATGAATAGGCAGTTTTGTTACCGGACTGTGACTTGACTGGGGCCACTTCAACGAAATCGATTGCGAGTGGTTTATTGTGCTCCAGATTTTTCGCGTTCAAGGTTTGCATGGCCGACCTTAGTGACCATCACGTGGCCAGTCTGCCGACTGAATCTCGTTTCATAGGACTACTGTGCGCTCTGCTTGCCAATACCCAGCGATTCATCCAAGCAGCATGCTGGCGGTGGTCTTGCCCATTTGGCGAACACAGAGCTCTATCGATGCTATGACTAGTGGATAGAGCATCTCAAAGGGGAACACATCTGCAACTGCAAGAATCCACACCCGTCGTGTGTTCAGACATCGTGATCTCCAAGTAGCGGACTCTTTCGAGACATCTGGATCAGCGTTGCAGAGTATGACCGGATACCGGTCACGTGCACAATGCCTTTGACCCTCGCGCGAGCTCCACGAGAACCAGAATCCGGGAGACCCCCAGACGCAAATCCCAGTGCTGTTTACAGCCCTCATCGGCCAGGCCAGGACTCAGAGACTCGACCGCGGTTGGTCTAGGAAGAACGGCTACGGCAGGACACATTTGACTATATGACACCTTTTGTCAGAATGAAGTCTCCGTACGGGCGGCTTTCACCGGTGACAACAACAAGGTAGGCCTGCCCAGCCCGATCGTAGAAATCAAAGCGCTCTACTTCCCCGATGCTCTGGTCTCCGCGAAGAATAGGAGCCACCACATCCATCACCTCAACATGGACCTCAGGAAGGTCCCCATCATCTGTCTTCATTCGGAGGACGGGCTGCCTAACGCTCAGGTCGAGCGGCAACAGTTCGCATATAACTGCAACCACAGTGGGCGCATCGTGCCCACGCATTTCTACAACTCGCTGCCCTATCCGATGAGACGGGAAGTTCCTGTCTGCAATGACTATCTGGTCACCGTGACCCATCGCTGCAAGAGCTTGAAGCAGATCAGGACCTACGAGAGGATTTATTCCCTTTAGCATTTCTACCTTTCTGGGTTGCCGGTAAGTTCGTCATAGCGTCCGTCTACATGGACTCTCTGACAACTAACTCAGGACTGAGCACAACCTTTGCGCCGGCGAGGCTCTTCAGCCCGTTAGCCTGGCTCAATAGTTCTCCGGCGATGCGTCCTACATCCGAAACCGGCTGCCGAACAACGGTCACCGCTGGAGTCACCATTGCCGTCCACTGGTCGTCATCAACGCCGACGAGCGCGACCGTCTCTGGAACTGCAATTTCCTCATCTTTGAACACGGTGAACGCCGCTGCAGTCAGAGGGCCATTGACTGTGAAGAGCGAATCGATCTCCGGATGTTCTTTCAGCATCCGAAGCATCGTCTCGCGCCCCGAATCGTAGCGAAGATCAGTGGTATAGATCCTCTCGTTCGGAACTGGAACTCCTGCCGCTCGCAGAGTGTCAACGAATCCTCGACTTCTTTCGTGTGCCGATGACACGTCCTTGGAAGAGGTCATGACCGCGGGGGCCCTATAGCCACACTGAAGCAAATGCTCGGCTGCCAAGGTGCCCACCTGAACGTTATCGACCATAACTGATGCTCCGGTGTATCCGGAAACGTGGCGGTCAACGACCACCACCGGAATTCCGGCGGCCATAAGCGCAGTCAAGTCGGTCTGAGACTCGGATGACGGAGAAATGACGACCCCCGCCATCTGCTGTGAAAGTGCGACCTCAATGTGGCGACGCTCCTTCTCAAGGTCTTCGTCAGAGGTAGAAAGCATAACCGAGAACCCGTGTTCCTTCCCGATTGACTCGATGTCTGCGACAAGCCTCGTATAGAACGGATTCTGAAGGTCCGAGACGATAACTGTCCAGATATCGCTTTGCTGCCGCCTGAGGGCACGCCCATAGGGATTCGGCACATACGAAAGATCGGAAGCGGCTCTACGTACCCTCTTGGCCGTGTCGGGATTAACAGTCGACACTCCGTTGAAGACTCGCGAGACCGTAGCCGCGGATACCTTCGCCCGCTTCGCAACGTCCTGGACAGTGATCCGATCTCCCATGTGACAGTTCCTGACTCGTCTTGGACCCTCGGCATCACCGGAGTCTATGGACCTATATCATCCTGAAGTATCTCACTAGAGCAGCTCACTAAGGTGCGGCACCGATACTGCACTGCCTTGGCGTGTCACGGACAGCGAGGCTGCTACGCAGGCGCGAGGGGCGGCTTCAAACAAGTCCTCTCCGCGTGCCAGACCGGCCGCAAGATAACCGCAGAACGTGTCACCCGCGCCAACGGTGTCGATTGCACGAACGACCGGTGCTTCGACTAGCACAACGGGAGTGCCGCGCTCGGCCACCAACGCACCTTTTGATCCCAAAGTCGCCACTACGGACACGTCAAACTCGTTCGAGAGTCGGCTAACCGTCTCTTCGGCACCCAGGATCTCGCCAAATATCTGCCGAGAGAGCTCCTCCAGCTCGACCTCGTTCGGCGTGACTACTGAAGCGTTTCTTAACAGCTCAAGAGGGATCGGGCGCATCGGGGCTGGATTCAGCAAGAATATCGCCCCATTCTGCGCCGCCCACTCGGCTGCTGCCACGCTGGTCAGAACGTCTAGTTCAAGCTGTCCAACTACAACGCCCACATCGTCCAGTGCAGCGAGAGACTCACGCACCATCGCCGGTGTAACTGCCTCGTTCGCTCGTCGAACGATCACAATAGAGTTGCCCCCATCATTGACTATCACTGGAAGTCCGACGCCCGTTCCAGCTCCGGTAACCAGAACCCCTTCAGTGTTGATACCTTCCCGTTCGAGGAAAGATAGGAACTGGCGTCCATAGTCATCTTCACCGAGGGCCCCGATCATCGCGGTTGGTGCCCCGGCACGCGCTGCAGCAACGGCCTGGTTGAAGCCCTTTCCCCCCGCGGACACATAGAAGTCTGAACCGACAATCGTCTCACCCGGTAGCGGCCTGCGAGGTGATCGAGCGACAAGATCCATCATGAATGTGCCGACAACGGCTACCATTTTCACCTGCATGCCTCGAGTTCCGATCGTCGATGGAAAATGATTCGTGGAGATCCGCTACGCATCGCTCATCCTTTCAGCTGCGCGCCCAGCGCCCCGCCAGGGTGACGTTTTGCAAAATCCTCGGCAGTGAAACCGCTGAGCGACATTAGGCCAACAGCAAGAGCATCTCCGAGCACGAGCTTGAGTGTGGTGGAGCTGGTAGGCGCGAGCCCGAGAGGGTCCGCCTCCCGCGGAATTTCGAGTTCGATAGTCGCGTCTGCCAGCTGTCCCAATGGCGACTGGGCGCTTCTTGTCATCGCGACAATGGGAACGCCCCATTCCTTCAGCATTGTTGCAAACGCGCAGACTTCTGCAGTCGTTCCAGAGTTTGACATCAATAGCGCAGTATCTCCCGGTCTCACCATTCCCGAGTCGCCATGTAACGCCTCAGTCGAATGAATGAAGAAAGCTGGCGAGCCAGTCGAGGCAAGCGTGGCAGCAATCTTTTTACCTATGTGTCCTGGTTTTCCAATTCCAGAGACGACGATCTTGCCCGTGGTGCTGTTAAGGATCGTCAGTGCAGCGGCCAACTCATCGTCTATTCCTTGGGTCGCCGATGAAAGCGCAACTATTTCATCTTCAATAGCCTTGGTTGATGCGCTAACCGCCTTATCCAAGCCGCTATCTCTGTTCATTATCCGCCCTCTCAACCGCCCTGTCGGAGAAATCGATTTCTAGAATATTGCCGATTTGGGTTTGAAGTCAAGTCCGAAAGAGTTTTGCTGCATTTTCCCGTAAATTTGGGAACAGCCGACTGCCGCCGCTGCCTGTGGAAATAGTATCTGGCTGCAATCTGATCTCAGAACTGAGAATCAGACACTTTGCTTGAGTAATCGATTATCCAGGGATCGGCGCGAAGGGAAATGCCCATTCCGTCTGGTCGGTCAATGGCGGAAAGGAGTCTGCGAGGACAAGCGCGAAAGTGCGTTGAGCAAGTGGGCTACAGGGACTGGAAGGCGCGCTTGATGTCCATAATGCAGAGTTCCACGGAAGCTTCTGGATCCTTGGAGAGTCCTTTCACCGCCGAGTCGGCATCGGCGATGCGGGTAATGGCATAGCCCAGTGCCTCATCGGTCCACTTACGTGATTGCTTGCGCGCCCGATCGGCCTGCCAGGGTGCCATTCCCAGTTCTGAGGAAGAGACTCCCGGAACTCCTACCTTCGCCACCGCCCTAAAAGTCTGGGCCAGCACAGCAACCAAAACCACTGGAGGAACTCCGGTTGCTAACGCCCTTCGGGCCAGCAGCAGAGCAGTCGCCCCTTCACCCTCAACCAGGGCGTTCGCAGCCTCATATGGGCCGGTCTCGATCCGTCCACGGAAGTAGGTGTGCACCGTCTCCTTAGTAATGTGACCACCCGAGTCATCGCTCAGTTGTCTAGCGACGGCAAGCAGTTCGCCCAGGCTCTCCCCCAGTGCGTTCACCAGATCCTCGGCCGCTGGCGGATCGATTGCACCGCCAGCTAAGCGGACATCTTCTCGAATCAAATCCAATTTCTGCTGGGTTCCCCGTTGACCCTTCTCAAGTTCACACTTGAACACTGGGAATCCCGCCTTCTTGATTGCATTGGTTACCCCGGTTCCTCGGGTCCCCCCGCCGTGGCGAACCACGACCCACGCACCTTGAAGCGGATCCTTGATGTAGGCGGTGAAGTCGTCAACAAATGCATCCGAGGGCTTGTCAGCATCGGTGACGACCAAGATCTGCGAATCAGCAAACAAAGAGGTGGTCAAGAGTTCAGCCAGGTCTCCCTTCTGGTACTTTTCCGCGCTTGCCTCGCCCACTTCCGCCTCGGGCGCGAAAGCACTGATCTCTTTGAGAACCGACCTTACCGCGCGGTCTGCCAGCTCCTGTTCCTTACCCATCACTAGGTGAATCGCGGGTGGAGCGGACGCCTGGGACGATGCCATCTGATCTCCTTACAGGATGGACTAAGACTCTCCCATTATCGACGAAACCTCCGACAGATCGAGCCACCCGATTCCCTGGCTCCAGGGCAACTTCGCTAGTGGTAGTCCCGCAGTCCAAGTAGCGCCGGCTATTGATACCCGCGTGGTTGCGAGGTGGCTGCTAGCGTCATTCCGAGCGCGGATGCCAATGCGAGGGCGAGCAGTGCGCCAGGCCAGCCTTGGATCCATGGGAAACGCGCCAGCGGCCGGGACGCGGCTGTGGTGCTGATCCAGGCCATCCACTCCGCCGCAGGCCGCGCCAGTGCTATCAGGAAATCGCTTAACGGTGGCAGCCAAAGGAAGGCTGCTGCACCCAAGCCCAGAATCGTCATCACCGGAACTACCGGTGCAACTCTGCTCCGGTTGTATTCAATGACTGGATGGGTGGCTCGATCCGTGCGGGTTAGCGGGAAAGGTCTCTTGCGGGGTCTGTTAGCGGCGGTAGTTCCGTGGTGCGTGAGCGCACTAGTGAAACGAGAGCGTCGCCGGTGACTCCGATGGATCTGGCTCGACGCGCCAGATTATCTACCTCGTCCGCCAGCGTCTTTAGTGTCGCAGCGTGGTCGGTGATGACGGCTCCTCGACCTCGTCGGAGATCGAGGGTGCCTTCGTCTCTGAGTTCCTGGTATGCCTTGAGGATGGTATGGAGGTTCACGTCGAGTTGTTCTGCCAGATCGCGTGCGCTGGGGAGCCGGTCGCCTGGGTTTAGTTGACCTGATGCAACTTGCGCTCGGATCGATCCCGCGATCTGCTCGTAGATGGGCCCGCCCGCAGATGGGTCAATGAGAATCAGCACTGTGCTCTTTCCTTCAGCTTGCGCGGCTGTTTGCCGCCATTGCAGCAAGCAGTGCCGCACCTGGGGCAGGATCATCTACAGTGACCACAAAGACCTTGCCGCTAGTCAGCGAAACCTGCAGAGCCGGTCCACCTCTGGTGACCACCGCAGTGCCTTCGGAGCCGATGCGCCATCCGTAGCCGCCCCATTGGCTGAGCGGGTCGACCTGAACCAGTGCAACGTCGTCGATTTCCATAAGTGGAATGTGCCGCGCAGTCCAGCCAAGATATGAGCGGACGATTAGGCCCTGGGCGCCCACGGAAACCTTGAACGCACCAAACATCAGGAGCGTCACCGCCAGGAACAGCGACAATCCCAGCCAGAACCATGCAATCGGCGCGTCAGTGGACGCGATGAACACGCAGAACGGTATAGAAACAACCACCGCGCAGGCGACGGGGATCGTGATCCAGCGGCTGGTAACAGCCTTTCCCGCCCACGCGCCTTTCTCGGTGCGAGCTAGACTCATCGGTTCGACTCGATCTGCTGACCGGCTGCTGGCGACGCAGCCAGGCAGCACTGCGTACACCGCCAGCGCAAGCACCGCTGCAACGAGTATCGAGAGAAGTAGAACCGGGATGATTGAGGGACTGGCTGTAGCGTCAGACAATCCAAGTTGCACCCACTGCGCCCCAACCGACACGCTGGAAATCAGCAGGCTCACCCAGGCGGACACGGCTATCAGAAAGCGGAAAGTTGAACCGTACGCGCCGTCCTTGAAATGTAGCGCCACTGGCAACGCCAAGAGCAACGCCACGAGCCATCCCACCAGCACCAAGATCAGGTAGGTAGCAGGTGAGCCGAATCCATCGGGCTGTCCGGTTGGGCCCCAATGGACTGCAACGGGGTTGGGCAGCTGTGAGTACCAACGCACACTTACGATCAAGGCGATGATTGTTAGCGCCGTCGGAGCGCCCACCCCCAGAACCCAGACCCGGCGAGAAGGCACTCCTTGCGCGTCTTTGCGTGAAGTCGTCACGGTCAGTCCTTCCATTTGTTCTAGTGTAACTAGAACAATACTATCGATGTCCGTCACGATCAGCAACCTGCGCAGTGAAAATCTCTCACCACAAGCGACATAAGGCCCATTCGCGTTTTTATGCGAGGGGGAACGGATCAGTTCAAGTCCCTGGTGACCAAAGTGCTGCCGACATGATCAAGCATCAGCTAGCCCCAAACCTCACCGCTCGCAAGAGCTACTGACGGGATCAACTTTTCTCAGGAGATCGTGTACCTGGCGTCGCCGAAGGTTGCTTCGATAGTGAGGGTGCCGCCCAACGCTTCCACGTAGCGGCGCAGCGTCGCGACCTGAGCGCGGTCAACTTGCCCCGTCTCTATTTGAGAAACCCGGTTCTGAGAGACCTGCAGTTCATTCGCCAACTGCTTTTGGGTCATCTGGTTGTCGGCCCGTACTTGCGCCAACCGGGCAGCTCGAACCTCAGCCCTCATCTGGGCCGCCAACTCCTCGACCCGCTCTTCGTTCGCCGGGTGACGAGCGAGATGCTCTTCCAACGTTACGACCTTCACTTCATCTCCTTCGAGTATTCGTCAAACAGGCGATCGGCCACTGGGACGGCCCGGCGATACCATCGCTTCCAGCCAGCTTGCACAAGCTTAAGCTTATATCAGTCAAAACTTGTAGCCTCCTTCTCGTTAACACGCCGAAGACTCTCGATCTCACTGATTTCAGTCGTCATAGACGCGGCCAGAAGCACCTTGGCTCTACTGCGACGGATTGCATTTCTAACCGAAATAACAAGAACGCCAGCAAGGCGAAAGACGCCGACTGCAGTGAACGTGGCGAGGACGGCCAGCACTGCGCCGGGCCAGCCCTGGATCCATGGGAAACGCGCCAGCGGCCAGGACGCGGCTGTGGTGCTGACCCAGGCCATCCACTCCGCCGCAGGCCGCGCCAGTACTATCAGAAAATCGCTTAACGGTGGCAACCAAAGGAAGACTGCTGCACCCAAGCCCAGAATCGTCATCACCGGAACTACCGGCGCAACAAGCAAGTTTGCAACCACTCCCCACGTCGGCAACCAGTCATTGAACAAAGCCAGGATCGGCAATGTTACAACCTGAGCACTCACGGCAACGGCTACCGCGACTATCGCCGGCTTGGCAGGCTGACGGAGGAACCCCTCCTCCGGTAGCACCCTCGCCATGAGCCTCTCCAGTGGCCGAGCAATGACAATGATCCCCGCCGTCGCCGCCACTGAAAGAGCAAAGCCCACTGAGACCGCCAGCCACGGCTCAATGATCACAGATACGAGGACGACGGTGGCTAACAATCTGAGCGGCTGCGACGGCCGCCTCCTGATCATCCCCCACACCGCAAGCGAACTCATCGACACCGCACGGACCACGCTGGGCTCCGGTCCAACCACGATCACAACGAGGACGAGGAAGACACCAATCGACAACGCTTGCAACCCTCGTCTCCCACGAAAAACTCGGGTAATGAGCGCCAAAGATATGGCGATATGACTTCCGGACACAGCTGTTAGGTGAGTGAGGGATGAGGTAAGCATTGAGTCTTTCAAATCCTTAGAAAGCAATGCGTCATCACCGATGGCCATTCCGCTGATCAGGGGACCAACGGCGCCCGCACTCGCCGTAGTCTCTCGCATCGATTTGCGTAACGAGGCGGCCCACGACTGCCATTTGGGAGCAGACTTCTCGACGGAATAGCCAATAATCTCAAGCTTCGCGGCGACGGGAGGAGCCAACCAGTCTTCCTTTGAGACGATCCCCCGCGCCTCAAGCCTAGAACCTGGGATTAGGTCGTCCATTCCGCTAGTCTCAGCTGCGACCTCGCCCCTTAGCGTGACGGAACTGGGAACGTCACACTCGGCTGGGCCATCCCTTATCTCCGAGGGACATAGGGCTTTTGTCTGGAGTTCAACCTCGAGCAAATCGGTTGACCACGGGGAGTTCGCGGGTTTAGGTGGTCCAATTACGGTTACGAGGACCCGCGCATAGTTTCGTTCCACTGCGGCAGTCTGTATCGGATCATGCACGAACGAGGCGGCTGCAGTCCAAGCAACAATGCCCGATGTCCAGATGCCCACGATGGAGACCCAGACCAACAGCGCCGCACCACGACCAAGTGCGCTTCGGGAGATCACGGCTACGACAACGGTTACCATCCCAACGACAACTGGAACGCCAACTCGTAGATATCGATCTTCGATAGGGCCTAGCTGAAGCCCGACGAGAGCGCCGAACCATGCCATGCATGTAACAGTGACAAGTCGAAGGTCCACCCCTTTCGGGGTCCGTTTTGACTCGGGTGGCTTTTCCATATGAAAACTGTGGGATGTGTAGGATGCTTGCACCACTCGGTTTTGACCGAGCGGTGGAAAGAACCCAGATTGCAACCCCGTTCACTTCTCGCTGTGGACAACGACTGAATAGCATCTAGATATGAGTGCAAAGACTGTGAAGAGTACACAGCAAAACGTAGCTACGCCATCGAAGCCAGTGTCGAAGACTGCCGGCTCAATCTTGACGTGGCTGATAGTCCTTCAGGTCACAAGCGGCTTCGTTCAGGGCTTCTATACTCCTTTGCTCCCAGGTCTATCCCGCCACGTGGGAGTGACCGTGGAGGCGATGAACTGGTTCCAAACGTCTCAAGCAATGGCGGCCGCAGTCCTCGTACCGCTCCTATCCCGACTTGGCGACCTGATCGGATCAAGGAAGATCCTGCGCATCGCAGTTACCTCCGTCTTCTTGGGGACCCTGCTCATTGCCTTGGTGCCCTCGTTCCCAGTCATTTTGCTCGGGCGGGTTTTGCAGGGACCCATCGGCGTGTGGCTACCGCTGGCAATCGCGATCGTCTACATACGCATGTCGCAAGAAAAGTCGGCGCGAGCCATAACGATCATGACGGGCTCCCTCACCGGCGGCATCGTCATCGGTACCGTCGCTTCGGGCTTGATCTACACCGCCTCATCAAACCTGGTAGTGACCCTACTAGTTCCGGCCGTTGTCGTGCTGATTGGTGCTTACGGAGTCTTCTTCAAGCTTCCGGAAGACTTGGAGTTTGGCTCCGGCAAAGTGGATTGGGTCGGGTTCGCGGGCCTGGGCCTAGTGATGGTGGCACTCATCTACAGCCTCGGCCACATGGGCTACAAGCACCTGAACCTGTCACTGCTACTGCTATTTATCACGGGCGTCGTCCTCGTCGGTTGGATCCTTTGGGAGCAGCGCACCCCAAGTCCCGCAGTGGAGATCAATCTTATTACGTCCCGGAGGATGGGTCCCCTCTATCTGACGGCCATAGTCATCGGCGTCCTATCAACCGATGCGCCGCCAAACATGGCCGCATATATGAGCACAGATCCTGGAGAGTTCGGGTACGGGTTCTCCTCGTCAACACAATCCATCTCGCTGCTGATTGCGGCACTCTTGATCTTCGCCATGATCGGCGCCTTCTCCTCCTCATTCATCGCCGCAAAGATTGGGATGAGGGCAACGCTGGTGGGCGCGTGTCTGCTTGGGGGATTCGGGCAGGTCATCATGATAATGGCCCCTCACGTGCTTGCGGCCTTCTGGATTTCGAGTATCCTCAGCGGGTTCGCGGCCGGAGTTCTCTCTGGCATTATCCCCGTTCTCATTTCACGGGCAGCGCCCGAGGGTAAGACGGGCATAGCCAACGGTCTTTACGCGGCATTCTCTGCCGTGGGTGGTGCGCTCGGTGGAGCGTTCTTTAAGAGGATCCTGGAGAACTTCCGCGACGACGCTGGAGCTGCGGGGATTGGTGGGTACTTGGCCATCTGGGGCCTCTGCGTGTTCTTGTTTCTGTTCGCGGCGGCAGCGCTCGCCCTCGTTCCGATTACTCCCAGTAATAAGCCGTCTGAGCACTGAGATAACCGCAGTCCCAGCTATCTCAATCGTTCATCTCGCGTTGTTCTTGCCGACGCGGCCTCGGGGAATGGAGTAGCCGCTCTGGCGTTCGGAAGGTCAGCGAAAGCGGAATGCTCAACCTCCGCATAGTCCCACAGAGATCCGTGCGTAAAGTTTCTGTCCGATTCCGGAGATCGCGAGCAGTTCCTCGTTCGAAGCGAATCCTCCGTTGGTCTCGCGCCACTCGATAATGTGCGCGGCTGTTTTCGGACCGACGCCGTCGAGGGTCTCCAGTTGGGTCTGGTCGGCGGAGTTCAGATCGACGCAACCGATAGCTTGCCCTTGATCGCCTGGAGGCTGGTCGGTAGTCCCCGGTACCGCCGATGCCCGTTGTTCACCCTCTGCCAGCACATGAATGTGCTCGCCATCTTCGATCGGGCGTGCGAGATTAACCGAGACCAAGTCGGCTTGTTCGGTCAGTCCACCGGCCTCCGAAATAGCCACTTCTAAGCGCGAGCCTATTGGAACACTAACCACTCCGGGTTCGTTAACCGCACCCGTCACGAACACGATGAGAGGGTCCGATTCATCGAAAGAATCGGACTCGGCAACTGCTTGCGACTGGGTCCTATCGTCGCCATTGATGCCCGATTCCGCAGGCACAAGTGCCGGCGGGTCCTGTTCTTTTTCTTCAGATATCTCCTGGGAAGAGGATGCACCGACCGAGGCACTTGTTGGGATGACGATCCGTAGAAGTCCAATGGTTCCCAGCATTACTAGAGCCCCGATTAGCACTGTCGCCGACGCTGAGCTCAGCCGAACCCGCAAGGTCCCTTGATGTTCTTTGTCGCGCCCGGAGCGTGGGCGTCGCAGATCTCGGCGCGAAGGAAGCGAGCGATTGTTGGGGTCGTCCATCTGCACATGATCACCGTTTTCTCCCCTCAACACCTGCTCAAAGAAAGCTTCCTGTGGAGAACGCCCAAAACCAGAACATGTTGACGGATAGAACGAACTGCCAGATGTCGGATGGCCCACCTAGACTGAATGAGTTCAAGGTTGACCGCCTACGCGGGTTGGAGGAGACATGAAGGTAGCAGTCATCGGCGCAGGTGCGATGGGCCGGGCCATCTCAAAAGGTGCTCATAGTTCGGATCCACACCGCTGGTCGTTCGTCTTCTTCGATCCTTGTGAGGAGTCAGCTAGAACCGCAGCGGAAGCGGTAGCTGGAACCGTTGCCCATAGCGCAAACGATGCCGTGGCGCAGGCCGATTTGGTGATACTGGCGGTTAAGCCGCAAGTTCAGGCTCAGGTGATTAGGGACCTCGAACCAGGAAACGCCTGCTACGTCTCGATCGCTGCCGGCCGCTCGACCGACGACATAGATGGTGACTTCGCACGCGCTGGTCACGAATCCATTCCCCTCGTTCGGGTAATGCCCAACGTCAATGCCATGGTTGGTGCGGCAACGACAGCAGTTTGCGACAACGGCAAGGTGAGCGAACAACAACTGAGCGACGCTCGAAACTTGTTCGATGCCGTGGGCACAACTCAGGAGATTCCCGAGAAGCTGTTTCCCGCGTTCACCGCAATGGCTGGATGCTCCCCCGCCTGGTACTTCAGAATCGCGAACTCCTTGGCACTCGCTGGCGTGCGCCAAGGACTGACCAAGGCCCAGGCAATCAAGGCCGCAGCTTCGGCCATGGAGGGGTCGGCCGCTATGCTCCTAAAGACACTTGAGGACGGTGGCCACGCCGAAGTCCTGGTTGACCAGGTGTGCTCCCCCGGAGGAACCACAATCGCGGGTCTGCTCGCGGCCGAAGAAGCCGGACTCTCGGTAGCACTGGATGCAGCAGTCGATGCCGCTGTGGTAAGAGATCGGGAGTTAGCCGGTTAGATACCTCGCACTAGAGACCAAGTACCCGCCCCGCCAGTTGTTACCGCAGTTTCAGGTGAGTAGCGTTGGCTATGGTATGCCTCCAGGCGCACCGATCAGACGATTTTGACAAACCTACTAAGGACGCCCGATGACATCCCGCGAACCGGTAATCCCAACAGCGCTTCCCTCACCGTCGGTACCGGACCGAGTATCCACTGACGGTCTCGAAGCCAAGTGGGACCGGAAATGGGAAGAGTCCGGGATCTACCGCTTTGATCGCGACGCCGACCGCGAGACTGTCTACTCGATCGATACTCCACCTCCCACCGTTTCCGGCTCACTGCACGTCGGCCACTGCTTCAGCTACACCCACACCGACACCGTGGCCCGCTACCAGCGCATGACCGGAAAAGATGTCTTCTACCCGATGGGTTGGGACGACAACGGATTACCCACTGAGCGGCGCGTCCAGAACTACTATGGGGTTCGTTGCGATCCGTCCCTGCCCTATGACCCTGATTTCAAACCGCCGTACGAGGGAGGCGAGGGAAAGTCCAGCAAAGCCTCCGACCAGGTCTCTGTTTCGCGTCAGAACTTCATCGAGTTGTGTATGCAGCTTAGCCAGCAGGACGAGGCCCAGTTTGAGGATCTGTGGCGCTATCTTGGTTTGTCTGTCGATTGGTCCACCACCTACCAGACCATCGGCGACGACGCTCGCTTGGTCGCCCAAGCCGGTTTCCTCAAGAACCTGGAACGCGGAGAGGCCTACATGGCTGAGGCGCCCGGCCTGTGGGACGTGACCTTCCAAACTGCGGTCGCCCAGGCTGAGGTAGAGGCACGCGAGTACCCCGGCAACTACTACACCCTGAACTTCCACGGTGATGAAGGCGACGTGGCGATCGAGACCACGCGCCCCGAACTCCTTGGGGCCTGTGTTGCACTGATCGCGCATCCCGATGATGCACGCTACAAGCCCCTGTTCGGAACCACGGTCACGACCCCTGGGTTCAACGTTGAGGTACCGGTCCTTTCGCACCCCATGGCTGAAATGGATAAGGGTGCGGGCATTGCCATGTGCTGTACCTTCGGCGACCAGACCGATATCCAGTGGTGGCGCGAGCTAGACCTCCCTCTGCGAACCATCCTGGATCGTGACGGTCGCATGACTCGCGAGGTTCCCGAGTGGATCACTGACCCAAAGGGCCGCGAACTCTTTGAGCAGATCCTGGGCAAGACCACGTTCTCAGCCCGAAAAGAAATCGTTGAGACCCTGTCGGCCACCGGTGAGTGCCCCGGTGACCCCAAGCCCACTCAGCGCATGACCAGCTTCTACGAACGTGGCGACAAGCCCCTTGAGATCGTCACCTCCCGTCAGTGGTACATCCGAAACGGTGGCCGCGCTTTCACCCGAACCGGATCGACCACAGACCTGCGCGAGGAGATGATTGAGCGCGGGGTCGAGTTGAACTTCCATCCCGACTTCATGCGGGTGCGATACGACAACTGGGTCAGGGGCCTCAACTCTGACTGGCTCGTTTCCAGGCAACGCTTCTTTGGCGTTCCCCTACCCGTTTGGTACCGCATCGATGAGGCGGGTGAAGTCGACTACGACGCGGTTCTGGTTCCGGACTTTGGGCAGCTTCCAATCGACCCCTCGTCCGACTGTCCTCCGGGATACTCCGAGGATGAGCGCGATATTGCTGGCGGCTTCCATGGCGAGGTCGACATCATGGACACGTGGGCAACCTCGTCGCTTACCCCCCAGATCCCCACCGGCTGGTTGAGGGATGAGGAACTGTACAACAAGCTGTTCCCCATGGATCTTCGTGCGCAGGGGCAGGACATCCTTCGAACCTGGCTTTTCAGCACCGTTCTGCGTTCGAACCTTGAGTTTGATTCTCTCCCGTGGAAGAACGCCGCGATTTCTGGATGGATTCTGGATTCGGACCACAAGAAGATGTCAAAGTCCAAAGGCAACGTGATCACTCCCAAGGCAATCCTTGACGAATACGGTTCGGATGCGGTGCGCTACTGGGCAGATTCAGCCAAGCTGGGTGCAGACCCCGCATTCGACGTGGGCCAAATTAAGATCGGTCGACGCCTGGCGATCAAGTTACTCAACGCCTCGAAGTTCGCCCTGTCTATGGCTGGCGCAGAGGGCGAGGAGCTTCATCTTGATCCGTCTCTGGTCACTGTCCCAGTAGACGCTTCCACACTGGCTGTCCTGGCTGACGTGATTGACAGAGCAACCAGTGCATTTGAGAACTACGAGCATGCAACGGCCCTTGAGGCTACTGAGACCTTCTTCTGGACCTTCTGCGATGACTACATCGAGTTAGTTAAGGAACGCGCTTACAACGCCGACGGCGAGTGGAGCCAGGAAGAGGCCCAGTCGGCCCGTTCAACCCTCGCCCTGGCAATCGATGCGATGGTGCGCCTGCTGGCGCCATTCCTGGCTTTCACTACGGAAGAGGTTTGGTCGTGGTACCGGGAGGGTTCAGTCCACGTTGCGCCTTGGCCGCCCTCCGAGCCTTATCGAAACACTTCTGCTATCGCCGACCCGGCGCTACTTGAAGCCACCTCGGCCGCGCTAATCCAGCTACGCAGAATCAAGTCCGAGGCAAAGGTCTCGCCCCGCACTCCGTACCTCGCCGTGACGGTGACTGCGGATGAGGCAACCGTGACGGGCCTGTCGAAGGTCGAGGCCGACCTCAAGGCGGCCGCCAAGGTCACCGGAGAATGGACCCTTTCGGTAGCTGAGGTTCCGACGGGAGAAGTCGTGATCGCCGCATTTGAGTTGGGCCAAGCTCCTCCTCGTAAGTAACCAGTTTCCCAAACCTAGACCAATCCAATTACTCAAAGGAGACGCGAGTCTGATGGCCGACGCGGAAGAGCAAACCGAAGAAGCAGGCACGGGCACACCGGTTGTAACGGAGGCTCTCGAATGGAGCGCTCCGGTACTGGCCCGGGTTGATGATCACGACACCATCCCGAACCAGCTGTTGCAACGCGTCGAGCGCGGCCCGCGGCGGGCGCTTGCCGAAGTCAAAGAGCCCATGATGGGTACTTGGCGGACGGTCACCGCCGGGCAGTTCTACGACTACGTAACGAAGATTGCACAGGGATTGATCGGCTCGGGCCTAGAGATGGGCGATCGCATCGCCATCATGTCTAGGACCCGGTACGACTGGATGGTTCTGGACTTTGCTTGCTGGAGTGCGGGGCTAGTCCCGATTCCCATCTACGAGACCTCTTCAAGAGCCCAGATTGAGTTCATCCTCAAGGACGCTGAAATTCACTTTGTCGTCGCCGAATCCGTGGTGATGGCCAACCTCGTTGCGGCGGCAGCCGAGAGCGCGGGCCTTGACGTGACAGTCCTCTCCCTCGACCAGGGAGCGATGGATACGTTGGAGAGCGCTGGGGCTTCGGTTCCTGTCAAGGAGGTTACGGCACGGACGAACCAGCTGACACTGAGTTCCATTGCGACAATTGTCTACACCTCCGGGACAACGGGGACGCCAAAGGGCACTGAGATCACTCATGGAAACTTTGCGGACATCAACGCGAATTCTCACCTTTGGCTGCCGGAAGCGTGCCATCCGAAGTCACGAATGTTGCTGTTCTTGCCGCTGGCGCACATCCTCGCCCGATTCCTACAGGTCTACGTGGTCACGGGCGATGGCGTCATCGGCCACACCTCTGACCTAAAGGATCTGCTTCCGGATCTGGGGACCTTCAAACCCACGTTCCTTCTTGTCGTTCCTCGTGTCCTTGAGAAAATCTATAACTCGGCAGACGCGCAAACGGGTAGCGGCATCAAGAATAAGTTGTTCAGGGCCGCAGCCAACACCGCAGTGGAGTACTCGAAAGCGCTCGACACCCCCGAAGGACCGTCCAAGAGCCTGAGCGTACAGAGGAAGCTCTTTGAGGCCCTTGTCTACTCGAAGATCACCGGCCTTGTTGGGGGCAATGTAGAGATCATCATCTGCGGCGGAGCGCCCCTATCAACTCACCTTGCTCACTTCTACCGAGGAATCGGACTGCCCGTCATGGAAGGCTACGGTCTCACCGAGACTACCGGACCGATCTCGGTCAACACTCCGCACCTCACGAAGATTGGAACGGTGGGCCCGCCAATCGCACCGATGAAGGTGAAGATCTCCGATAGTGGAGAAGTCCTGGCAAAAGGCCCTTCAATCTTCGTCGGATACCGCGGGCGTCCAGATCTGACCGAGGCCGCATTCGATGAGGACGGTTGGTTCCGTACCGGAGATATGGGATCCATCGACAAGGATGGATACGTACGTCTCACCGGTCGCATGAAGGAAGTCATTGTTACCGCAGGTGGGAAGAACGTCATCCCGTCAATTCTCGAGGACTCTTTGCGCGGACACCCGCTTATCGGCGAAGTCGTTGTTGTCGGCGATCGCAGGCCGTTCATTGGGGCCCTGATAACCCTCGACGACGAAATGATGCAGGTCTGGCTAAAGAACAAGGGGCTACCGTCGATGACAGTAGCTGAGGCCGCACGTAACGCGGACGTTCGAGCTTCCTTAGCTCAGGCGATCGAACGTGCAAATGAGGGGGTTTCTCGCGCGGAGTCAATCCGAAAGTTCGAGGTCTTGCCCATTGCGTTCACCGAGGCAAACGGCTTGATGACACCCTCAATGAAGGTGAAGAGAAGTGCCGTGCTAAAGAAGCACGCGAGTGACATCGACGCGCTCTATGGGGGGCCGGTAGAGCAGGACTAGTCTGCCTGTTCGTATTGGTACTTGATGACCTCGTGGTGTCGAATGACCTCGTTCACCATGAAGGTCAGGAAGGTTTCAGCGAAGTCAGGATCCAACCCTGACTGCTCAGCGAGTTCGCGCAGGCGCTGCACCTGTCTCTGCTCGCGTTCCGGATCTGCGGGGGGAAGTCCCTCCCTCGCCTTGATGTGCCCGACGCGCTGAGTGCAGCGGAATCTTTCTGCCAAGATGTGGATCAGTGCGGCATCGATGTTGTCGATTGTCCGGCGCTCTTCCGCCAGTTCGGATGGTATCTCGTTCAAGGCGCTCCCCCTCTACCAAACGTTCCTGCCCGCCCTCAATGCGAAAGCTATCTGCGTCGGGCCGCCTGCTCCACTCTACGAGGCGCGCTTCACCTGCTGCCCATCGATCTCGAAGATCTCGGCGTCTTCCTGGTCCACAACTGACTCCTTTGTGACACGTACACGCGCAACGTCATTCCGAGATGGAATCTCAAACATCAGGTCCGCCAGAGTCGTCTCCATGATCGACGCGAGTCCGCGGGCTCCCGATTCGCGTGCCATGGCCTTGGTGGCGATGGCACGTAACGCGTCCGGAGTGAACTCAAGTTCGACATCATCCAGTTCGAACAGGTGCTGATACTGGCCAACCAGGGAGTTCGTTGGCTCAGTCAGGATTCGCACCAGATCGTTCTCGGACAGGGCAGTCGTGGAGGTGACGACGGGAAGGCGTCCGATAAACTCTGGGATCATCCCGTACTTGTGGAGGTCCTCGGCGGTGATCAGAGAGTAGTAGTCTCCCACCTCGGCCGCAGGGCGCAACTCGGAACCAAAACCGGTGGATCGCCTCCCTAGCCGCGCGCGGACAATCTCATCGATCCCCGAGAAGGCTCCAGCCGCGATGAAGAGGATCCCCTGGGTGTCGATCTCCAAGAACTGCTGGTGGGGATGCTTGCGCCCCCCCTGCGGCGGAACAGATGCTTTAGTTCCTTCGATGATCTTCAGGAGGGCTTGCTGGACACCCTCACCCGAAACATCTCTGGTTATCGAAGCGTTCTCGCCCTTTCGACCGATTTTGTCGATTTCATCGACGTAGATGATCCCCTGCTCTGCTTTCTTGATATCGCCGTCGGCGGCTTGGATAAGCTTCAAAAGAATATTCTCTACGTCTTCACCTACGTAGCCCGCTTCCGTCAGGGCGGTGGCGTCAACGATACAGAATGGGACGTCAAGCAGATTTGCGAGGGACCTGGCCAGGTGAGTCTTTCCCGTTCCTGTGGGTCCAAGCAGAAGAATATTTGATTTGGTTGCCACAAGATCCTCGGGGGCTCCGGACTGCTTTGATCGAACACGCTTATAGTGGTTATACACAGCGACTGAAAGCGCCTTCTTCGCAGCGTTCTGACCAACAACCCAAGTATCGAGGAACGCCTTGATTTCTTTGGGCTTCGGTAGCGAAAGCTGACGCGGTGGAGTGTCGTCCTGCAGTTCCTCTTGAACGATGTCGTTGCAAAGTTCAACGCACTCGTTGCAGATGTATACCCCGGAGCCGCCGATCAGGCGCCGAACCTGTCGTTGCGATTTGGAGCAGAAGGCGCACTTGAGCAACCCTGCTCCCTCTTGCAGATCAGCCATCCGATCACTTCCTTACGGGTCCGCCCCGATCGCCCACTGCCCGGTTCGCCCAGTTTGGTTCATTCTCTATCCAAAAAGGGCCGCGGGTAGTGCCAGCCTATGGCACTACCCGCGATAAACACATCAGGACAGGCGGATATCCTCGCTGTCCCCGGCCCCGAAATCTCTACTCAGCAAGCTTTCTAGAAGTAAGGACGTGGTCGATCAGTCCGTACTCCTTGGCCTGCTCAGCAGTCAGGATCTTGTCGCGCTCAACGTCCTTTCGAACCTGCTCGACCGACTGACCCGAACGCTCAGAGATCGTCTGTTCCATCCATTCACGCATCCGGTCAATCTCGTCAGCGACAATCTGAATGTCCGAGGCTTGACCCTGAATGCCTTCCATTGCCGGCTGATGAATCAAGATTCGAGCGTTGGGAAGAGCCATCCTCTTACCCTTTTGTCCCCCGGCAAGAATCACAGCTGCCGCCGAGGCCGCCTGGCCGAGACACACCGTCTGAATGTGCGGACGAACGTACTGCATGGTGTCGTAGATCGCGGTCATAGCAGTAAATGAACCACCAGGACTGTTGATGTACATGGTGATTAGCGAGTCGGTGTCCATCGACTCGAGTACCAAAAGTTGGGCCATGACATCGTCTGCCGACGCGTCATCGACCTGGACGCCCAGGAAGACAATCCGGTCCTCAAAAAGCTTGGCGTATGGGTCTTGACGCTTGTAACCGTAGGCGGTGCGCTCTTCGAACGTTGGGAACACGTAGCGGTTCTCAGGCAGGTTCGCCGCTAAACCCTGTGCGGCACCGACTGGAAGTTGACGCGCCAGAGCCTCAAAATACGGGGTTGTTGAAGTCACTTTGTTTCCTCCCTATTCCGCCGAGTCGTTCTTGCGTCCGATGAGTTGCGGCTGCGTGACTATATGGTCAACGAATCCGTACTCGAGTGCCTCTTGCGCATTGAACCACTTGTCGCGGTCCGAGTCCCGCTCAATCTGCTCAACGGACTTGCCCGTGTTCTGCGCAATAATCTCCGCGAGTTCCTTCTTCATCTGAAGGATGAGGTCAGCGTTGATACGGATATCGGTCGCGGAGCCACCGGCTCCACCCAGAGGCTGGTGCATGAGGACACGCGTATGAGGCGTGATGAATCGCTTTCCCGGGGTCCCGGCGGTAAGCAGGAACTGGCCCATCGAAGCGGCAAGTCCCATACCGACGGTTGCGACGTCCGGCTTCACGTACTGCATAGTGTCGTAGATGGCCATTCCGGCAGTTACAGAACCACCGGGGCTGTTGATGTAAAGATAAATGTCCTCGTCGGGGCTTTCAGCTGCAAGTAAAAGCAACTGGGCGCAGACGGCGTTAGCAGTGTCGTCGCGAACTTCCCCACCGAGCCAGATGATGCGTTCCTTCATCAACTGTTTGTAAACGTTGTCGGCCAGACCGATGATCTCGCCTTGCGCTGCACGCATCTGTGAATCCATACGAGTCGGAACTCCTTCCAATACGGCCTTGTCCAGCAACGCTAGGCGAAGGCATCTGCAATCAAACTAGCCCAAACCGGGCGCCAAATGCCCGTATCAGATGATCATTTCGCCGAAGGCGCATAGACGGAGGCTCTTCGAGTTTGCAATGACAAATGGTCAGCGCCCCCACTCGACATATGCGGGTTGCGTACCTCATCTGGGACGCGCAAGCACAACCAAACGCATCGAGCACCCAGCCTGGGGTGCGCAACCCGATCAGTCTTCCGAGTCGCCAATAGGCCATGGTGAGAGCTAAGTTCGCCTGGCGAGCCGCAATAGCGCAGAGGTGGCCGTTCTTGGCCGTATCTTGGTTCGGGAGGTCGGAAAGAGAGCCTATGTTGCCAGTAGATGCGTCATCAATCTGGAAACATAGCCGTTCTCGCCGGTCTCGCACCGAGGTTTCGCCGTTTCTGAGCAAGAGGGTGGCGACTTTGGCAATCTTTCCGAAATGAGGCCCGAGGAAATGGCAAGAACGGCTATCTTTCTCAATCCCATGACCCACCACAATCCGATGAACGAGGTAACTTCGGACCCACCCTCTGGCTAAGCCCCAGTCAATTGGAGCGGATGACGGGAATCGAACCCGCACCATCTGCTTGGAAGGCAGAGGCTCTACCATTGAGCTACATCCGCGGCGGCTCCGTTAGGAGACGACCCCAATACTATAACCTCATCTTCACCCTGCAACTCCACTCGACCCCTTCATGCGCGAGGAATACGTTACAGCCGCCCTAATCAGTGAGGGGATTACTTGGCCCCTGCCGTAGCATTGTGAGGGTTGTGGACTCGCCAAATCTGGCGGCCCACGAGGCGGGGCCGATGCAAACCGGCCCCTACAGAACTAGACCTTGGAGTATTTCGCGTGAAAAGCACCGCAGAGACACTTGAGCCGACAAAGGCCAAGCTGGTTGTCGAAGTTGACTATGACGAACTGAAGCCAGCAATGGATGCCGCCTATAAGGACATCGCATCCCAGGTGAACATTCCCGGCTTCCGCCAGGGACACGTCCCTCCCCGCGTGATTGACCAGCGTTTCGGTCGTGGAATGGTGATTGAACAGGTCGTGAACCAGGTGCTGCCCGAGTACCTGTCGCAGGCAATCCTTGAGAACAACCTGCGTCCTCTGGCTCAACCTGAGGTCGACGTCAAGTCGGTCCCAAACACCGAGGGTGAGCAGGGCGGCAAGCTTGAGTTTGAGGCCACGCTGAACATCGTTCCAGACTTTGAGCTACCTGAGTTGGCCGACCTGGAGATCGAAGTTGATCCCATTGAGGTCACCGATGAGGACGTGGATGCCGAGCTCATGGAGCTCCGCACCCGTTTCGCGACCCTCAAGCCTCTAGAGCGCAAGGCTAAGGACGGCGACTTCCTCACCATTGATGTAACCGCGACAGTTGACGACGAGGAGATTGACCAACTCGCCGACGTCTCTTACGAGCTTGGTTCCGGGACAATGCTTGAGGGCCAGGACGAAGCGCTGCGCGGTGCCAAAGCTGGCGACGACATCACCTTCACCTCCACGATCCTCGGCGGAGAACACGCTGGTAAAGAAGCCACCATTGGCGTTACCGTCCAGGGCGTGAAGGAGCGCGAGCTGCCAGAGGTTGACGATGACTTCGCACAGATGGTCTCAGAGTTCGATACCGCCGCGGAGCTACGTGAGGACACCGAGAATCAGGTCCGCGAGGGCAAGCGAGGGGCTCAGGCACTGCAGGCTCGCGATCTTCTGCTTGACAAGCTTCTTGAGAACACCGAAATTCTGCTTCCCGCCTCTGTGGTTGAGCACGAAGCGGAGCACCGCGTAGGTGAGGACGCAGACGAGGAAACCAAGAAAGAAGCAATGGCGGGGATCGAAAAGGACATCCGCCAGCAGATCTTCCTCGACACCCTTGCCCAGGACCGCGAGGTCCAGGTCGGTCAGCAAGAACTGGTTGACTTCATGATGAGCACCGCCCGCAACTTCGGAATCGACCTGAACCAGATGTTCTCTGATCAGCAGCAGGTGCAGAACATGTACGGCGAGCTAGCTCGAACCAAGGCATTGGTGTCTGTACTAGCTGACGCAAAGGTGAAGGACACCGAAGGTAACGAGGTCGATCTCACCGACTTCACAACCGACCGCGCACAAGCTGAGGCAGAAGCCGCCGCTGCCGCCGCAGAAGCTGTGGAGGATGACGGAAGCTTCTCGCTGAACGTCGATGACCTGGACGAAGAGTCCGAGTAGCCCATACCAACTAGAAGCGGCCGAAGACCTAAGGGTTGTCGGCCGTTTCTGTTCCTGGCACAGCTTCCTATGTGGTTGTAGGTCGCCAGCAGGAGTATGTGGTACTTCGGTGCGGCTTGGGCGTCCAGCGCACACTTTTCGGGCTTGCCAGTCGGCACGCCACGTTTGTCCGGACCTTAGTTGCGTCGAACCACCGTCGTTGTGCCTGGATCTGTTGGGGCGCTGCTGCGCTCGCTACCGAGTCCGGTTCCCATCACCTCGGCGACCATCTGGTGACGCCATTGAATCTCTTCGAGGGGAACCGGACTGTCGGCGGCACCCTCGGCGGTGATCACCCGGGTGTAGTAGCCGTATTTCCTCTCAGTCATCACCGCAGACCAGGATGCATCAGGAACCGTCACTGCCCCATCCGCAGCCTTCTGAACCTCAAAGAAGATTAGGACACCGACGTTGGATTCGGGAACGCAGCAAGTCTCATCTTGGTCAGAGATGAAGTTGCCGGTTCCGTATGCAACCCACATCCCGTCGCCATTAGGCCCACCGGGGACTCGATCGATTGGCTTGGGCACGTGTGCGTGGTGGGAGATCATTATGTCCACGAGCCCCGACTCACCGAGTGTCTGCGCCGTGGAAACCTGAAGGTCTTCCGGAATCGAGGTGTACTCGATCGCACAGCAATGGTAAGAGACAATGACTAGGTCCGCCCCATTGGCTCGTGCCTGCTTGGCCTGCTCAAGAACCATTTGGACGTCATTCAGGTTAATCGACCATGGTGCTTCTGCAGGGATCTCCATTCCGTTGAGGTTGTTAGCAAAAGAGATGTGAGCAACTGTTAGAGTCTGTCCATTCTTCTCAATCTGGTAATACTGAGGAGCGAGTAGTTCCTCTGCGGAGCGGGCCGTACCTGCGTGGCCCAGCCCGGCCTCATCGAAACGGTCAAGCGTGTTCACCAGTCCGGCATAGCCCCAGTCCACCGAGTGATTACTCGCCGTCGAACACCCGTCCCAGCCGGCCTCCCTCAGTTCCTCCGCAGTCTCGTAGGGCGCGGCGAACATCGGATAGTTACTCGGTTCTTGCCCCGCTTGCGCTATCGGCACCTCCATTTGGCACAGCGCTAAATCCGCCCCTTCGACATATGGAGCAGTCGTGGATAACAATCTTGAAAGGTTGTAGCGTCCGTCGGCTTCCTGTGATGCCCAGAAAACCGTGTTGTGCAGCAGGATGTCCCCGCCCGCAGCGATAGTGAAGTCGACCGGGGGCGACTCGGGTTCCGGGGCAGGAGCCACTTCCGATTGTGGGTCCGGAGCAGGTTCAGCCTCTGACTGTGGTTCAGACTGCGCCGCGGCCAGCCCGGTTTCAGGCTGGGCCTCCCCGCTGTTACGCGACAGCGCCCAAATGCCCCCGGCAGCAAGCGCCAAAATCAGGGCTGAAATCAGAGCGATCCAAAGAGTGCGCGAGCCGCCAGAGTTTACCGAAGATGCACTGGCGTGTCTTCCGCCTGCTGTTGCCATCGCTAACCTGCTTCCCCTCGTCGCCACGTGGGCAGAATTTCGCTTAGCTTCACCGTCAGATCCATCGACTCTCCGTCACGGGCCCCTTGACTTAGAACCAGCGGAGGAGGGGTCGGCTTGGGGTTAACTCCGCGAAGCCGATCCAGAGCGGACAGATCCGTAGTCAAGATGTAGTAGTTGCCCTCGGTATCAACCGCGAGCGATCGATCATTTTTCAGATACCAGCCCCTTAGCGGAGTCTTCGCCCTTCCCTTGCCGCCATAACCCCTAGCAAACAATGGCTCAGCTGCCAACCCCGATTCCATGGCACTACGCACGAACTGACGGAGAAAGTCGGCGGCTTTAGCACTCTCCGCCTCCTGGGCTTCCATGAGCATGTCGTGCTTCAGCTTCGCGGCGTTTGCTTGCAACTGCGAGAAAGATCCGTCGTCTGGGTTCATTGGACAACCTTATCTTCGTCCCGGTTCTAGCACTCCAACTAGGGGCCAGCTATCTCACATTCTCTTGAAATCAGCCTAACCTCTTAGGTTAGGCTTACCTAAGTTCTACTAAAGGAACAGGGTCCTGACCTGCTTGTTTAGGGCCCCCATAGGTCGTCGGGCCTGGGCCATTGCTCGCCCCACGCATAACCCCCATTTTGGAGGCTTTACAAATGAGTAGCAGTACTCGCCCACCTCTGCGTCGTATCTACGCAACACTGGCCGCAGTTTCTGCCCTAGTTCTCGCTGCCGGCTGTTCCAGCGGGACCCCTACCGCGAGCGAAACCGAAGACTCCGCAGAGTCCGCTTCAACCGCGGTTGAGGAAACGACTGAAGAAGCCGCCGCAGAATCCTGCACGTACCCCCTCGTTGTGACTGACATGGCCGGAAACGAAGTTACAGTGGAGAGCGTTGACTCCGTCGTCGTTACCGACAACCGCATGTTCGCAACGCTCAAGGAATGGGGCATCCAACCCACGGCCGCCCCTCGTGCACTCATGAGCCCGAACATCTCTTGGGTGGATGACGAGTCAATCCTTGATACCGGCTCCCACGGCGAGCCTGATTTCACCAAGGTTATCGAGGCCGACCCGACCGTTATCATCAACGGCTACCGCTACGGTGACCACGCAGATGCAATGAAGGACGCGGCCCCCGATGCGGCATTCTTCGACACCACCAATGACGAAATGACGGCCGATGAGTACGCTGTGGCAAGCACCCAGATGCTCGGTGAAATCTTCTGTGAGCAGGACAAAGCAGACGAGTTGATCGAAGAGTTCCACTCTGCGGTCGCCGAGACCAAGGCCGCCTACGATCCCGCAATGACCGTCATGGGGTTGGTCACCGCTGGCAACGAGATTCGCTACTCCAATCCAGTCGATGGTCGCGGCGCATCGATCTTCTTCTCGCTGCTGGATCTGACTCCCGCACTTGAGGAGACCGGCTCGACCAACCATAAGGGTGATGACATCTCGATCGAGGCTATCGCAGAGTCGAATCCTGACTTCTATCTCGTCCTTGATCGTGATGCTGCAGTCTCCGGCGATGGAGAGACTACCCCGGCCCTTGAACTGATCAACGGCTCTGCGGCACTGGCCGCGACTCCCGCCGTCGTCAACCAGGCGATCTACGTCATGCCAGCCGACTACTACGTAACGGAAGACATCTATGCATACATGGATGTTCTTTCGGGCCTGAAGCAGGCTTTCGAGGCTCAGAAGTAGCCAAACAGATCCTGGGCGAGCGCGTCGCGACGAAGCGTGCAGTTGTCGCGACGCGCTTTGCTCGGTCTCACCAAGGTCACTAACCGCCGAACTCAAGCCAGCTAACCCCGAACCCAAAGGAGTCTGTTTCTTGGCCTCCCCCGCCGCCACAGCACGCCGCGTCACCCACGTGGACGTGCTGAGCTCATCCAAACCAGTCCGGCGAAGTCACCGGATTCCCGAGTTTCTGCCGATTACGCTGGCGGTCATTTTTACGATCGCCCTGGTCACCGCTTCACTGTTCGTCGGAGTTGCGGACATAACAGACACCTCAGGGCGCGGGCACGAGTTTCTGTGGATCACCCGAATTCCCAGAACGGTTGCACTGGTACTTTCGGGCGCCTCGATGGCGATCGCTGGGCTAATAATGCAGCTACTTACACAAAACCGGTTTGTCGAGCCGACCACCGTGGGTAGCATCGAATGGGCAGGTTTGGGCCTGCTCCTCACCTACATCATTCTCCCGACCTCAGGCGTTTTCACAAAGATGGTCATCGCCATAGTCTTCGCGTTCGCGGGAACAATGGTGTTTTTCGCGTTTTTGAGCCGAGTCAAACTGCGCTCCTCCCTGATAGTTCCCATCGTCGGCATGATGCTTGGCGCAGTTGTCGGCGCCCTCAGCACGTTCCTAGCCATCAGATACAACCTGCTTCAGACACTCGGGAGTTGGTTCGCGGGGCGATTCACCGGTATCGAGGTCGGACGCTATGAGCCCCTTTGGATCGCACTAATAGTCTGCGTTTTCGTGGTGCTCCTCGCCGACAGATTCACGGTCGCGGGCCTCGGTAAAGAAGTGGCGACTAACGTTGGCCTCAACTACGAGGCTGTGGTTCTTCTTGGCGTCGGCCTGGTCTCAATCGTCACCGGCGTCGTAACCGTCGTCGTTGGCGCCCTCCCCTTTCTTGGCTTGGTTGTGCCGAACCTGGTCTCGCTGGTACGCGGTGACAACCTGCGGACCAATATCCCCTGGGTGTTCCTCGCCGGCATCTGGCTCGTCACCATTTGTGACCTGATCGGGCGAACAATCATCATGCCGTTCGAGGTTCCCGTCTCCCTGGTCCTTGGGGCTGTGGGCGCTGTCGTATTCATCGGATTGCTCCTTCGTACGAGGAGGACCAGTGCCAGCTGAGTTCAGTGGTCCGCCCAGTCGCCCCTCGTACATACCAGGGACTGCTACGAGCCCCGCCGACGAGGACGCCGCGGACGTCCTCGAGCGAGCCGGGCACGAACTTGAGTTGGCTGACATGACCGTTTTTGGTGCGGGCTGCGGACCGCTCGAACTCGGCTCGGGTAATAGTCTTTCGAGCGACACTCCCTCGACTGCAGCGACCCACGATAGAAGACGAACTGTAGCCAGCGAGGCTCGTTCGAGTATCTTCGCGAGCACAAAGCAGGCACGTAAGTACCGCATCACTGTGGCGGTGTTGGTGGCGATGGCCGTTGGCATCACGGTCCTGACTCTCACCTGGGGCAACAGCTTCGAGTTCCTGAGCGAAAAATGGTGGAAAGTCATCAAGATGTACGCATCGGCAACCGTAGTGATTGCCGTCGTCACGTTCGCTCAGTCATTTGCGACGGTGACCTTCCAGACCGTGACAAACAACAGGATCATCACGCCCTCAATCATGGGCTTTGATTCGCTGTTCGTTCTGGTGCAGACATCGATCGTTTACCTCTTCGGAGCAAGCGCACTACTGGCAGTAAGCTCGGGGGTCAGATTTGCCCTTCAAGTGACGCTAATGGTCGCGTTCGCCGTGTTGCTCTACTCCTGGCTACTCTCCGGAACCCTGGGGAGCCTGCACGTGATGCTACTGGTCGGCATCGTGATGGGCACGGGATTGGGCGCGGTCTCGACCTTCATGCAAAGAATGCTCGACCCCAATGAGTTTGATGTACTTCGAGCCCGGCTCTACGCAAACATTGGCAACGCCGATACCGATCTGCTCGTCTATGTCATTCCGATCTGCGTGGCGGTAGGCGCGACTATCTGGGTCTTGGGTTCTCGGCTGAATGTTTTGTCTTTAGGAGCGGAGACCTCGACCAACCTTGGCTTGAACCACAAGCGGCAGGTGATGCTGATGCTCACCCTGGTTGCGATTCTCTCCGCGATGTCTACCTCGCTAATCGGCCCGATGACCTTCCTCGGCTTCCTCTGTGCGACGCTCGCCTATTCCCTCACCGACACATACGATCACCGCCGCATTTTGCCGGTCGCGTGGTTGCTCGGATACGTTATCCTCGGCGGCGCCTACTTCCTGTTACGCCATGTCTTTCCCATGGTCGATGCGGTCACCATCATCGTGGAACTGATTGGTGGCTTAGCTTTCCTTATCGTCGTTTTGAAGCGAGGTCGGCTGTGATCAGACTGAATGAACTCGAAAAGTTGTATGGGAACGGAACCCTCATCGGTCCAGTCTCCCTCGACCTTCCCAAGGGCGGCATCATCGGACTGGTCGGCCCCAATGGAGCCGGCAAGTCGACCCTGCTCACCATGATGGGACGCCTGCTTACTCCCACCGCTGGGTCAGCCGAGATTGATGGCCTGGACGTTCACCGAGCACCCTCCAAAGAGGTGGCACGAAAGGTGTCTATCCTGCGGCAGGAGAATCATTTCGTCACCCGGTTGACGGTTCGCCAACTGGTCGGGTTTGGTCGCTACCCCTATTCGGGTGGGCGGCTCACCGCGGAGGACGAGGAGAAGATCTCCGAGGCCATCGACTTCCTCGACATGACAGATCTGGAGCAGCGTTTCCTCGACCAGATGTCCGGTGGGCAGCGTCAGCGGGCATACGTGGCGATGGTACTGGCGCAGGATACCGACTATCTGCTGCTTGATGAGCCCCTGAACAACTTGGATGCGCAGCACTCAGTGCAGATGATGACCCAGCTAAGGCGGGCGGCGGACGAATTGGGTCGGACCGTGGTAATCGTCCTGCACGACATCAACTTTGCTGCAGCCTACAGCGACCACATCGTTGCGATGGACGATGGGAAAGTCGTGGTTTCCGGTACCCCCAACCAGATTATTCGGGATGAGGTACTAACCGAGGTCTTCCGAACCCCGGTGACAGTCGTTGACGGCCCCTCAGGCAAGTTCGCGGTCTACCACCGCGCCAGCCTCTAGATCGGGAAGTCAGCCGAGGCGCGCGCCGTAGCGATCGCGCGGATGTCCTTGGCGACCTCCAAGTGGTCCGGGTCAACGTTGTACTTCGACAGCGCTTCTTCATCCACGAAGTCGGCAACCAGTGCCATATCCCAGTTCCCCTCGACAGGAACCGTGTTTGGGGAGGCGGTTGCAGAGATCAGTCCGGGAACAACGCCGACTAAAGCCTCCAGGCGGCCAGCGAGGCCCCTGACCGCCTGTTCTCTCAATACGATGTCGTCGATGCCGATTCGCCAAACCACTACGTGTCGAAATGCCATGAGATCCTCTCTTGCGTTCTGTCCAGCGCCACCTAAAACAACCAGTGCCACCTAAAACAATAGGCGCTCAAGAGGCCTCATGTCGAAGACTTTCAGCGCCCCCTGGCGCTGCAAAACAAGACGCGCCTAAATGAAGAGTGTGCTTGCGCTCTTATCACTCGCGGCGATGAAAGAGGCGACTCCTCCGAACTTCACTCCGTCGATTAGGTCCTCTGGCGCGATTCCAAGCAGGTCCATGGTCATGGTGCAGGCGGTAATCTCGGCTCCCCCTTCGATGGCTGACGCGATTAGCTCCGACACCGATTGAACGTCGTTATCCTTCATGACCTTCTTCATCATGGCCGTCCCCGCACCACCCATATTCATCTGGGAGAGCTTTAGGTCCTCCGGACCGGAGGGCATCATTGCGGCGAACATCTTATTCATCGCCGTCTGTTCACGCTTCGGTGGGTTCTCACGACGGAGCGCGTTCAAACCCCAGAAGGTGAAGAACATGCGGACGGGCTTGCCCATTGCAATTGCTCCGTTTGCGATGATGAACGCCGCGAGGACCTTGTCCATATCTCCACTGAAAACGACGAATGACATGCCGTCACGAGAGTCCGAAACTGCCTGGACTGAACCTGCGCTCGCGGGCTTGGCACCGCCGGCGCGAACCTTCATCACGTATCCGGCACCCTTAGGCGACAGATTGAGGACAGTGTGACCGTTGGACGCAGCCCAGGCAGGACCATCCTCCGCGAAGCCCGGGTCCGAAACCGTAACCTCGACCTCATCTCCGGGGCCTAGGCCGACCATCGTCTTCGACAGCTTCATGATCGGTCCGGGACAAGCGAGCCCAGTACAGTCCAGTTGAATCTGTTGGCTGGTGGCTGCCAGGGGCTTCATTGTGTCAGCGGCTGAGTAGGTCACCTCGGCCACCTGCGGCGCGGCGCCCTCATTCTCAATCTCGTGGAACGCGCGGAACGTGGTTGATCCACCGGAGAGGGTCTGCACGTTCGTGAAACCCTTCTGCACCAAAATGCGGTGGCCCAAATAGGAGCGAAAACCGACGGCACAGTATAAAAGGACGTGCTTGCTTGGATCCCAGTCTTCGCTCAACTCACGGAACTGCGCAATTGGAGCATTGATGGCGCCTGGGATATGCCATAGATCGAACTCCTCGGGCGTGCGAACGTCAACGATCATGGCGTCTTCGGCGATCTCCGGGAAGTCATCCGCGTACCACAGCGCGATATCCCCTCGAATCGTGTTCGATCCGACGAAGCCCACCATGTTCACCGGATCCTTGGCTGAACCAAACGGAGGAGCGTACGCGAGTTCGACGTTCTCTAGGTCGAACACCGTCATGTTCTGGCGTACCGCCATCGCAAGCGTGTCCAGTCGTTTGTCGACACCGTCGAAACCGGAAACCTGCGCTCCGAAGACCCGACCGGTTTCCGGATCAAAGAGGGTCTTGATGTGCATCATTGCAGTGTCGGGGTAGTATCCGGCATGACCTGATGGGTGCACGTGCACGGCCCGATAAGGAATCTCCGCCGCAATCAGCTGACGTTCTGTCGCACCTGTCCCACCAACCACCATGTCGAAGATCTTCACGATCGACGTGCCCTGCGTCGACTCATAGACCGAGTCCCGACCGCAAATGTTATCCGCAGCGACGCGACCCTGCCTGTTCGCCGGTCCGGCAAGCGGCGTCAGGTACGTGCCCGGCAAGACGGGATGCTTGGTCTCAACCACATCACCCGCGGCCCAGATGCTCGGATCGGAGGTCGCCATGTGCTCGTCAACCTTGATTCCTCCATGAGGGCCGAGTTCCAAGCCCGCATCAACCGCGAGCTTGGTAACCGGGCGGACACCGACCGACATTATGACCATGTCCGCGTCCAGTGTCACGTGGTTCTTGAGCTCGACGGTGACCCGCTCGTCGTCCTTCGCCACAATGGCGGCCGCAGCCGCCGAAAGGTGGATGTCGATCCCGCGAGAACGCAAGTGGTTCATCACGGGCATCGCGATCTCGTGGTCGACTGGCGGGAGAATGTGGTCCGAAGCCTCAACCACCGACACCTGAACCCCTCGGTGCGCCAAGTTCTCCGCCATCTCAAGCCCGATATACCCAGCACCGATGACAACGGCTTTCATTCGTTGGTCGGCCGCGCCACGCTCCGCAATCCGCTCGTCAACCAGAGCTTTGATGCGGTCGACGTCGCTGATTCTTCTCAGTACCTGCACCTGAGGAAGCTCTACGCCAGGAAGAGGAATACTAATCGGCTCCGAACCCGGGCACAGGGCAAGGGAGTCGTAGCTTTCTGAGTATTCCTCGCCCGTATCGTTGTTGCGGACAGTCAGTGATTTCTGGTCTCGGTCGATTCCGGTGACCTCGTGCCCAATACGAACATCCAGGTCTAGAAGTTCTTTCAATGACTCAGGGGTCTGGACCAGTAGCCGTTCACGGTCCTTAATCACCCCGCCGACGTAGTACGGGAGCCCGCAGTTCGCAAACGAAACGTGGTGGCCACGCTCCAGGATGATGATCTCAGCATCCTCGTCCAAACGTCTTGCACGGGCAGCAACAGAGGCTCCGGCAGCAACGCCACCGACAACGACAATCTTCACGAGGGTGTCCTTCTGAACCATTTTTGCCGCGTCCGACGCTGGGGAACGCTACTTAGATTGAAGGCGGTGGTTCAGGGATAATCCTACCTGGAATACTCCCCGGAGGTATCAAAGGACTTGATTGACTTCACTCTCTTTCTTGATCCGGCGAGACCGCCAGCCTTGTGCCCCACGGGTCAACGAAACGGAGGGTCTGCCCGTCATCCGCCGCAGCTATTCCATGGACCTTGAGACGGTCCGCAAGCGCTTCGACGTCCTCACGCCTTGGTACCCGGATCGCACTAGGATCGGAGCATGATTGTTGCCGTTCCTGTTACTGATGATGAACAAGTCGACCCTCGCTGGGGCAAGGCGCGAGACGTTGCGGTTGCGAAGGTCGAAGACGGAGCAATCAGGTCCTGGGAAGTGTTCCCCGTCGGTTGGGATGTCCTACATGACCAAGGCGAGCATGGAACCCACCACGCCCGGATCGTTACCTTCCTTCGGAACAACAACGTGGACGGCGTGGTAATCAACCATGCGGGCGCCCCGATGATGAACACTATGGCGAAGATGGGACTGGCGATTGCCGTCGACGCGGCTGGACCTGCACGCCACGCAGCACTACGCGCGGCGGAGGTTTTCTCCAAAGCTGACTAGATGCGAAACGAGTAGCCTGAGAACATGGATACTGATGGCTCTCTTCCAAAGGAAGCACAAATCGGCCCGGACCCGCGCGAAATGCAGGATCGTGCCTTTGCCTCGTTTTGCGCCGTGGTCCCCGAGTACGACGCTCGGCTCACGGAGGGAGTTGGCGAATCCCGAACCTCTCCGCTGACAGGATTGGAACTTCCTGGCGTAACTCAGGCGACCACCGACGATGTTGCCAGAGCTTTTGCCAAGTCACGAAACGCTCAACGGCTCTGGAAGAAGCTGCCACTCTCCGAACGCGCGAAGATTCTTCGCAAATTTGAGTCCCTGGTATGGAGGTACCAGGACCAGATTCTTGACGTCATTCAGTGGGAAACCGGCAAGCCTCGAAAGCATGCGTTCGAGGAGTTACTCGACGCCTCCCAGAACGCCGGCTACGTGACCGCCAAGGGCCCGAGGATCTTGAGAACGAAGAAGAGTTCTGGCGCTGTCCCGTTCCTGTCGACGGCAACCGTTGCCCATCAGCCGCTCGGGGTAGTCGGGGTTGTTTCTCCCTGGAACTACCCTTTCACCCTCGCGTTCTCAGACGCCTGCGCCGCTCTGCTCGCTGGTAACACCGTGGTCTTGAAACCCGCTTCTCAGACAGCGCTGACAGGAATCCTCGTTGCAGCACTTCTTGGGCGTTCCGGCCTTCCACAGAACGTCTTTCAGCTGGTTCTTGGTCCGGGAAGGACCGTGGGAGAGGAAGTGGCTCGCCGCGCCGACTACCTGATGTTCACGGGCTCCACCAAAGTCGGCCGTTCCCTCGCCGAACTCTGTGGTCAGCGACTGATCGGCTTTTCAGGCGAACTGGGCGGGAAGAATCCCTCCATCGTTTTCCCCGACGCAGATTTGGAGAAGTGGGCGAGTACCGCGAGACGCGAGTGCTTTTCCTCTTCCGGCCAACTCTGTGTTTCCACTGAGCGCATCTATATTCATGACGACATTTGGGATAGAACGGTCGCGCTATTGATTGAGTCGATCCGCTCAATCAAGCCGGGCCGCGACATGTCCTGGACAACTGATTACGGTCCTCTGGTGGATGCCGCGCAGTTCCTGAAAGTGAGCGAGCAGGTGCAGGACGCGGTTGCGAAGGGCGCCACGGTCCTGACGGGAGGAGTTCCTCTTCCAAGCCTGGGCCCCACAGGATACGCGCCGACCGTACTCACCGATGTCACTGAGTCAATGGAGATTTACGCAGAGGAAACGTTCGGAGCCGTGGTCTCCCTGTATCGGTGGCGCGACATAGACGAAGTGATTGACGAGGCAAATGACTCCTCGTACGGACTCAACGGTTCCATTTGGTGCGGCGATAGATCTGTTGCGATGAAAGTCGCAGGACTACTTGAGGTCGGTTCGGTGAGCATCAACGAAGCCTACGGAGCTACTTGGGGAGCAATGACCGCGCCCATTGGAGGTTTCAAGGAATCGGGAGTTGGCCGCAGGCACGGCCCCGAAGGAATCCTCAAGTACACGGAGACTCAGACAGTTAGCACTGGGCCACGAAGCTTGGACCCGTGGTTCGGAATGACAGCAGAAGAATGGGCGAAGGCAGAGGAAATCCTCATCCGCGCACGCAACAAAGCCTGGCGCTGGAACTCGCGTTAGCGGTTGCGCGCATCCACTTCTGTATTCTGCCGAGCCGTTGAATATGCGGCTACTCTTCCTCGATCGTCCCGCCTAGAGCAACTACCTCCTCGTCAGTGAGAACTCTCCACGGCGATGCGTCACTGTCTTGACTCTCACCGGGGCTGTCACCCTGTGTCCACCATTTTGCTTCGTATCCGGATTCTTCGTATATGACCCGATCCCCAACGTCATAGGTTTCTTCCGGATTCCAGTCCGGATAGGTTCCTTCTGGTATCTGTGGACGAGGGCGAGGCTTCTCCCCTTCCAGAACTGGACCCACAAGACGCCAAGCGACTTGTCCGTCCAACTCGGTGGCATCAGGCTGGTATCCCTTGTTCGTCCAAAGAGCCACGTAGACGTTACGTTTCCATACCACCTTGTCTTCGGCCAGGTACGTCTTAGAACGACTCCAAATCGGGTAGGGGCTGGTTTGCGGATCGTCTACGACATCGCTGCTTTACTGGGGATCGGACGGTTCCATACTCCGGTCGGGAACCTGAAATGCGCTCCCGTCGCGGTCAGCGCTGAGCACCCCATCGAACTCCAGAGTCTCTTGAGCCACTCCAGAACAGAAATTCACCGCAGTACTCCAGTTGATGTAGTTCGCCTCGCACTGCCTGTCCCGATTCAAAGACCAGAATGAAATCCTCCCCAAATTGTTCGACTGAGCAAAGGAATGTAGCTCAACGGCATCCTCAACCGAGAAGGCCTCGTCTTGTTCATCGTTTTGGCCAAGCATGGGCGTGACGCCCATCATCGTCCACATCTGCGCCGCAGTGATGATCTCACCTCGCGAGATCATTAGGCGAAGCAACTGACTGTGTCCCGCTTCTAACGCCTCTTGCGAAAGGTCCGCCATTGAGGTCTCCGACGAGGGAACACCGAAATTCATCGTCATTAGGTTCACCCCGGACAGGGTGACTCCGGCATCAAGAAAGCTCTTCACTGTCTCCACACCGTCATTCGTCAAACCGTTTCGGTCAGCGGGAAGCGTGAGCCAGACGGCTAGTTCTTCACCACGACCCGACGCCTCTTCTTGGAGTTGAGCGGTAGCTTCTGCCCTGCGCACACGGCCGTCAACATCTGTGAGCGAACTGTTTTCGATGTCCAGGTCAATCGTGTCGATCTCGTAACGACTAATCGCCAGATTCATGGCCTTAGCCGTCATTTCTGCAGTAGAGCAGACATCTGCGAGATCCTTGTTGTACGCCCCTCCAAATGACAAGACGGCCGTGCGCCCCGATTCCTGTACCTGAGCGATACGTCGATCCAGGTCTAGGGCAAGATCGGCTTCATCAAGCGTGTGATAGCTGCCCCATGATGGTTCGCACATGTCATCGTGGGAGACAACAAATGCCAGAACGACGTTCTTCTGACCGGTTCCCAAGCGAGATTCGAACTCGAAGGCGGGAGTCTCTGTAACGTCAACGTATCCGCCTGTCCAAGAAGCCCGAAGAGGCTTCATCGACTGAATCTGATACGAGATTCCAATAAAGGAGAAGACAAGAAGTAGCGCAACAACAACGACTGCGATGAAGAGACGAAGAAACGAAAACTTCATTCCGGGAAAACGCGTACTCATCGAAGTCCTTATTCCCATTCGCTCTAACCGACTTGTATGTGCATCAAGGTTTGCCTTGAGATACAGTCATTATCGCACCGGCTGTTGGCCCAGGCTCGATTGCAACAAGACCTAGTAACGTGCCGGTGAAAGAGTAATAGTTCCACCACATAGGGCGGCGCTTTGCGCCGGCAGGAACACGCATAACAGGAGGTCGTCATGGCCCGCCATGCGCCGGTAGCCGAGACAAGAGAAATCTTGAATGACGAGGCCCTGCCCCAGGATGAACTTGAGGAGCCGCCACTTCAAAGGCGCAAACGCGAATGGGGATCTGAGAAGCGGACGGGTTCCCTTCCAATAATCCACGGAAAGCCATCCGTACTACAACTAACATGGAGCCGGGTGGCTCTGGTGATAACCGCCTTCTGCTGGCTGATGTATGTGGTGACCACGGTTGTTCGCATGTATATCGAGCGGGACTTCAATACTTTACGAGTCGTCATCGAAGCAGTGATCTACCTGTTGATCGTCACTTTCCTGGTTTTCTCAGCCAGTATGTATCTTCTTTCTCGTCGGGGAGCCCTGACGAGATTTCGTGATCATCGTAGAGTTCCACGTGCGCTCCTCGACGAGCATTTTTCACCCTCATCTTACAAACATGGCATTACGGTGCTGGTCCCCTCATACGTGGAAGAGATTTCAGTCGTAGAGAAGACCCTGTGGTCTGCCGCACTGCAAGAGTTTCCAGACGAACGCGTCATCCTACTCATCGACGATCCGCCCTTTCCCAAGGACCCAAAGCGAAATGCGGAGCTGTGGGCAACGCGGCGAATCGCGGACTCGATCATGGCAGAGCTCTCAGTTCCTTCACAACGATTCACCAGGGCGTACCAAGACGCGCTCGAACAGCTCAAGGATCAGTCTCAGATCGGTGGACGAGAACTAACGAGGCTGGCGAGAGAGTACCGGTGGGCAGCCCAATGGCTTTCAGACAAAGCTGAAAGATGGGCGGCAAATGACCACACCGATCTGTTCTTCAAACAGGCGGTGCTCGAGGATTTAGCAGAGGACCTGCGTCAGACTCTGGCGGCTCTTGAAGAAGCCATATATCAATCCAAGTCACTTAGTTTCGAGCGTGTGGAACAGCTGTACGTTCGCCTGGTACGAATCTTCACGGTTTCAATGGGAAGCTTCGAACGCAAGCGCTATGCGTCCTTGTCTCACGAGGCAAATAAGGCCATGAACCTAAACGCCTATATTTCACTGATGGGTCATCGCCTGAAACGAGTGGAGACCCCCGAGGGCGTCGTACTGACGCCCGTACCGAAAGGCCATTATGCGGATCTGATGATTCCTGAAACCGAGTACATACTGACTCTCGACGCTGACTCGATGCTATTGCGCGACTATTGTCTACGCTTGATTTATGTTCTGGAGCAGCCGACGAATGAGCGAATAGCAGTCATTCAGACTCCCTACTCCTCCTACCGTGGTGCCCCTACCCGCATGGAGAGAATCGCCGCGGCCACGACCGATATCCAGCACCTTCTACATCAGGGACTAACTTTCTTTGACGCAACTTTCTGGGTTGGGGCGAACGCAGTCATTCGTAAGCGCGCCCTAGAAGACATTGCGGTGGTGAGCAATGAGGGCAACAAGACAGTAACCACCTACATTCAGGATCGAACCGTAATTGAAGACACTGAATCGTCGATAGATCTGGGGCTTTGTGGATGGAGCCTGATGAACTACCCGGAGCGCCTCAGTTATTCAGCTACTCCTCCAGATTTCGGAGCCCTGGTTGTTCAGCGCCGCAGATGGGCCAATGGCGGTCTCCTCATCCTTCCGAAGTTCCTTTTGGAGCGGAGGTTGCGTAAGCGAAGCCGCAACCCTGTTACCAATCAAGAAAGCGCACTGCGGATAAACTACATGGCTTCGATCGCTTGGGCATCCGTTGGGCTAATAATGCTTTTGGCCTATCCTTTTGACTCTCGACTTCTTAGCCCCTGGGTTATCGCAGCGGCTCTGCCCTATTTCATTTCTATGGCGATAGATCTGAAGTCTGCTGACTACAAGTATCTCGATGCTTTTCGTATCTATGCGTTCAATCTGGTGCTGTTGGCAGTCAACACCTCCGGTACAGCCAAGTCGATTGAGCAGGGACTAACCAATGAGAAAATCCCTTTTGCTCGAACACCTAAGGTCGAGGGACGCACATCAGCGCCGTGGCCATTTGCATTGGCACCCTACGTCATTATCTTCTATTCCTTCTATGTGTTCGTACTCTACGTCTACGCGCATAACTGGGGTAACGCCGCCTTTGCGGCCTTCAATGGGATCCTGTGCACAGTGGGCCTAATATCCTTTGTGGGGGTACGCAACTCTCTAGAAGACATATTCTTGGGATTGCAGAGTTGGTTCTACGTCCCTGACAAGAAAGCCATGCTGGCACAGGCGGAACAGGGCAAGAAGTATGCCCCGGAGATCACAGGAAACCCCGAAGGACGGGACTGGCAGTCAGTCCTGTATTTCGGTCAAACCCATCCGGACTAGGAAATGTTAAGTCCTAGAGTCTCTAGGCGCACCAGGAACTCACTGGCAGAAACCGGGTTGCTGTAGAGGGGACCTTCGACGCGATTGAAACCCGTCTCTTCGATGAACTTGACTTCATCGACCCGAGAAACACCCGTAACGATCATTTGGACGCCCGTATCCTTCATGGCTCGAATGTATCGAGAGGTGGCTTCCCTGGTTCGTTTCTCCCGAATCAAGGAAAGAACCTTTTCACTGAGCTTTACTATCTTCACCGGATAGACAATGAGTGCCGCCAACTCAGAGTAGTTCGTCCCGGCGTTATCCAAAGCAATCAACACATCATTCGTTACGGCATAAGACGCTGCCTTCTCGGAGGTTTCCGTCGGCGCAACCCGAACCGTATCGGCGTCCAGTTCTAGAACTATCTCCAGTTCCGAATGCTCTGCTCGAAGCTCTTCAAATTGCAGAGTGAACTCTCTGTCGACCAGTTGCACCGGACTGATGTTTAGGTGCAACCTCACCAGCTCAGGGTAGAGAACCCGGAATCTCTCCATGTCGGCAACTGCATGTTGCATTACTTGAGTCGCCATCTTGGTTCGTAGCCCAAGTCGATCTGTCTCTGTTCTCAGAAAAGCTACCGGTAACTGACCGTACCGGGGATCGGTAAATCGCACCGATGCTTCCAGTGCGACTATTCGCCCAACAGTTCGGTCGACTATTGGCTCATACACTTGACGCAACTGATCAAGACGGATCGCCTCAATGATTGCTGCTGATGGTCCAACCGCAACGGAAGCCGTGGGCGCGTCCTGAAGCTCATAGTCATTGAACTCTTCTTCACCAGCGGAGTCAGCTGCGACGTTGATGTATTTGCGTCGCGTCGTGTACAACTGCTGGTCTGCACGAGTGATAAGGCCCGCAACCTCGTTCACGTCCGCGACATTGGCGAAGGAAACGGTCTGTGCGATAGATACAGTGATGGGACCTTCTCCGGTTGTAACGGGTTGGGATATCTCAGAGTCAATCTCCCAGGTCAGTTTCTCTGCATCTGCCTTGGATTTCAGGCCGACGACTAGAATCCCGAACTCATCTCCTGCTATTCGATACGCAGACGCGTTCTCCCAGTTCTTCGTCGCTTCGGACAACCTGGAAGCCACTTCACGAATTACCTCGTCACCCACGAGATGCCCGTTCTCGCTGTTGATCACACTGAGATCTTGAAGGTTCAGAAAGACCAGAGCACAGATTCCTTCGTCCTTGTCCTCGTTCTCCAAGAGAGCCAGGTTCGCCCGAAGAGCGCGGTAGTTCTGAAGGCCAGTCATAGGATCCGTATTGGAAGCTGAGCGCAGTAGCGCAATCTCCCTCTCGGCGCGCACAGACCTTCAACGACCTGTGTAACGCCGCTACTGACGGGCAATCTCCCTCTCGGCGCGCACAGACTCTTGTGCCAAAACCATAATCGCGTCAATGTAACGCCTGTCTGAAACCGAAAATGGCCGACTGAACGGGCCCCGTCTTATCGTTGCAACAAACGTGCCCTTATCGTCTTGGACGGGTGCTGACACTATCAGGCGCCCATCTCCTCTGGCTGGTCCGTCGTGTCGAGTCGTACGAACAGTCGAAACCTGGAATCCGACAAGGCCCTTGCTCAGTTGCTCCTGAGCCTGCTGCTCAACGGAGACAGTGTTGGGCCAAGGTATGGAGGTAAGCGATGTAACCAGGGCTTCTTCGCGCCGAGTGTGGGTCGTGCTTCGACGAATCGAACCTCCCACGGAGTAAAAGGCCACGAAAAGCAACATGACTAGCATCGGTGAGCGGAAGGAGGCCAGAGTGTCTTCTCTAGTCATCCACTCAGAGAGTTTCACCGCCAAACCGTAGCCCACGAACGCGCCGGCGGTCTGACACAGCACAACCAAACTGAAACGAGACCAGCTCACAGCGAAGGCAAGATCTGCAAGGCTCATCCCCATCTGGACACGAAGAACAAAGGCCGCAAATATGGTCACTACAAAGAAGGCGGATAGCATCGAGATCGTTATGGCAACCGACTGACCATTCTCATTGATCACGGGAACCGGACGACCTATCGCGGGAATGGATGCTCGCACCGCGACCAAAACGGCTCCCGCAGCCATCGCAATCGAAACCATAAAGCTACAGGTGAGCGGATTCTTGTGCACCCAAGTCACACCAAGAACTACACCCAGGGACCAGATTCCGTACACTGCCCACGATTCATCTGAGCCTGGGAAAAGAAGAGAAAGTGCCAGCAGGCTCAACCCTAGAGAGAGTTGGACCCTCAAGGTCGCTACAGAGATTCGGGTGGCAGCGGACAGCATTGCTATTCCGATAATCAGAGAGCTTCCTACCGGATAATGCAGAACGTAGTCGCGATTCAGATATATGGTCGCCCCAATAACGGCAACAATAATGACCAACCAGACCCAGGCAAAAGCGACTGATCTAGTAGAAGCTCTCGCCGTCAGGCTACCCACCGGATTCGCACTGGTATCACTCGGGGTTCCGTCTATTGCTGACACCACAGAATCGTTCCTCAAGGCGGAAGCTCTTTTCCTCATAACGGATCAGTTGATAACGGATCAGTTGTCTAGCTAAGCCAGACAACCCTTCGTCTATTGTGCCGTCCTCATTCTGAAATGTTGAAGCTACGCGCACGATTTCTGCGATACCAGCGCAGAACGCTAGCGCCTAACCCGTAAAGTCAATAGTTCAAACGGCCTTAGTGTCACCCTTATGATTCCGTCCGAGGTGTCGAGTGCCGTCAGGTTCAAGAAATCCTGATGCAGGCCGGGTTCCTCAAGCAAACCAACGACTTCCACCCCCGCGTTCGGGAAGTCGAGTTCCAATTCGGCGCTCGCTCGGCCACCCCGCGGCTCAAACAGACGCAGGATCACGTCACCGCTGCGATCTTCGGCCAGTTTCACCGCCGCGACATCAATATCACCAACAACGGCGACGAGAGGGACCAGGTTTTCCTCGGCCGGGTTCGCCACCTCCACGGGGCGTAGCGGCAGATTCAGTTCGTAGCCGTGATCATAAGCCCCGCGAACCGTGGCACCGAGTGTCAACGCGTGCCGCATAACGTGCCTGCCCTGGTCAGCTACGGGATCTGGGAATAGCGGAGCCCTCAGCAGAGACACACGCATGAGGGTTCCCGCACCAGTACGTGTTCGCATCCGCGTCACGTCATGACCGTAAGTACAGTCGTTGGAAAGCACAACGCCGTAGTCGGATTCGGCAGCTCTCAACCAGCGGTGCGCAACAGTTTCGAACTTAGCTGCGTCCCATGAGGTGTTGTCGTGGGCGGGGCGACGCGCGAAGCCAAACTGCATCTCAGATTCGGAAGTGTCCGTTACTAGGTCCAGTGGGAAGGCAAGCTTCAATAGCTTCTGCTTCTCGTGCCAGTCAACCTCAGTGAGGATGTGTAACGTCGGGTCCTCGCCCGGGGCCAGCCAGAGAACTTGCTCCACCGTCGAGTTCGAAAACGACCGACGAATCCGCAGAGCTTGCCCTCCATCGGGGCCCTCGACCTCGTCAATCTGGTCCACGTCGGTCAGGTCGGTTTTAACGCGTTTGTAGTGGTGCTCAATGTCCCACGCTTCCCAACTATTCGGAATATCGCGGAATAGCTGGAGGAGGTTCCCAACCTCGCCAGGCGGGATGATCTCCCGTTTTTCCGCCATGTCATAAGCAGAGGTCAACAGGCCCTGCTTGCTCATCGTGAACTTCGCGGCGGAGTTCTCAAGAAGCCAACCGCCCTCCGTTGCCTTCAGGGTTGAGGTTGGTGTGGTCTCAGTGGCACCAATCCCAAGCGCTGGCACGCCACTTTGCGGACGAGGAGACGAGTTGGCGACCAGTTCCCGCTTCTCTCCCTCGCCAGCCACCAACTGGCTCAAGCTCGTCCTAATGAGATCCTCAAGCTGCGCCTCAATCTCCCGGTACTTCTCCTCAGCTTGGCGGTGAACCCAGGCAATGGAAGAGCCGGGCAGGATGTCGTGGAACTGCATCAGCAGGACGTCTTCCCAGATCCGCGATAGCGCCTCGTACGGATACTCCGCGCCTGCGCGAATGTTAGCGGCAGTGGCCCACAATTCCGCCTCATAGAGCAGACTCTCACTGCGGCGATTGCCACGCTTGGTGCGATGCTGGGAAGTGTAGGTGCCGCGGTGGTACTCCAGGTACATTTCGCCGACCCAGGTGGGCGCTTGCTCACCGTACTGGGCAAGTGCGTCATCAAAAAACTCGTCCGGGTCACTCATGCGGACCTTTGGCGAACCCTCAAGATCGGCGAGTCGGCGCCCCTGGAAGACCATTTCACGGGTGGGGCCACCGCCACCGTCTCCGTATCCAAACGGGACGAGGGATTTATTCGCTGGTCCCTTGTCGTTAAAGTCGCGCGACGCCTTCTCGATCTCGGGCGAATCCAGGACCGAGTTATAGGTTGCTACCGGCGGGAAGTGGGTGAAGAGACGAGAGCCATCGGTGCCCTCCCACCAGAACGTCGAGTGGGGCATGATGTCCGTGTCGTTCCAGGTGAGCTTTTGGGTGAGCATGTCGCGCATCCCTGCCTGGCGGGCGATTTGCGGTAGGGAACCCGTGTATCCGAAAGAGTCAGGGAGCCACACGGACCGGGGATCGAGACCGAACTCGCGTTTGAAAAATGACTTGCCAGCAACGAACTGGCGAACGAGGGCTTCCCCGCCGGGCATGTTGGTGTCGGACTCAACCCACATGCCTCCGACCGGAACAATGCGGCCTTCGGCGACGCGCTGTTTGAGGCGTTCATATAGGGAGGGGTATTTCTCCTTGATCCACTTGTACTGCTGGGCCGAGGAAAACGCGTACCTAAAGTCGTCCAATTCGTCCATGAGGGCTAGGACGTTGCCGACTGTACGACCGACCTTGCGTTCGGTCTCACGGATTGGCCAAAGCCACGCCGAGTCGATGTGAGCGTGACCGACGGCGTACGCCTCATGCACCGAAGCTCCGGCGGGCCCGGCAAGAGCATCCGCAAGTTGCGCGCGTCCTGCGACCGCGGTCCCCTGGACGTTCTCCGGATCAACGGTGTCGCACATGTTCTCCAGAGCCATGATGACTTCGGCGCGGCGGGGCGTTTCCTTCGGCAACACATCAACCAGGCCTCGGAGCGCGAAAACGTCCGCGATAAGGGCTTCCACCTCCACGTCAATCAGGGCAATGTCGAACTGACGGACTGCGTAAATCATCTGATCGCCAGCGGTCGCTTTGTCCCCCATCTTGGTCGGACGGGTCCAGGCACCGCCGGGGACGTCAGGGTTCGAAGCGCCCTCGACGTAAAAGTCGACATTTCCATCCGTGGTGACGGGGGCGAGGGGCACGAAGTGGTTCCTCGGGGAGATTCCCTTTATCAGGTCGCCCTGAGGGTTCCACGCGGCGGCTTCAGCTTGGAAGCCCGGCCCCGCGTCGATCCACCCGAGGTCAACGAGAAGCTCGGCGCGTGTGCCGGGAAGCGGCCAAGACTGTGGAACCTGCCCCAGTAGGTGAAACCAGGTCGTTCTCCACGGTTTACCCCAGGGCATGCCGATCTCACCGGGAATGAACTGGCCTGTCATTGCCTCGTCGAAGGTCACCGGTTCATCGGGCGTTTCCCAGAAGGTGAAGTTGAGAGGTTCGGCTGCTCGGACCACGGCAGGGGCAATCCATTCGCGGACGAAGCGATCAATGCGACCGAGGCTGATGGCGGACTTGTCGTGCATGCTGGACTCTCAGGTATGTGTGGGAAAACTCCGATATTGAGCATAATGGTGAAAGGAAGCAGCTGCGGAACCCGTTGAACGAAAGCGTCTCAATTCGTTCGGGGCGCACGAGCCTTCCGGTCAGGCAGCCACCAAGCGGGAACTGATACCACCGAGGTCGCCAACATCCGAGTCAACGAGTCCGAGGTCAACGAAATCGGAGCCGTCAGCCCCGTTTCGGACGCGTTGTCTCTTCCGCGCTTCGAGTTTCTCCCGGATTCTCCTGGCCTGGTCAGCCAGAACCTGATTCACCCACCTGCGCCTGGGATCATCCGGGTACAAAGTCTTCAACCAGCTGGGTAGCACAACCAGTGGAACTCCCTGGCTCATGGTTATCTCCCACCCGCTGCTGTCAATTGTCGAATGGTGAAAACGGCAAAGCAGTACACCGTTGTCCGTATGGGTTGGCCCACCGAACGCATACGGCATCACATGGTGTACTTCGCACCATGAGGCTGGCACCGTACAACCGGGGATAATGCAGCCACCATCACGCAAAGCAATCGCTCTGCGTTGAGTCGCTGAGAAAATCCGAGCTGGCGACCCCAGTGCCGTTATCCGTCCCAAGCTGTCTCTCACAACCGCCTGAATCACCGCTCCACAAGATAGGCCTTGCACTGCACTAATCGAAAGCGGAGTGGGGGCACCATCGTGGCCCACAAGCCAAGCAGGACCACCAGAACCAGAATCGGGGCCGAGACCGAAATCAAAGTCAGAACCAGGGCCCGAGCTAGAGCCGAAGTCAGAGCTAGAGCCAAGACCTGCAAACCTACCTGAACCACCGGTCGGACTATCGCCCGAATGCTGTCCGCCGAAGTACTTCGCGAGGTTCTCTTCCTTTACCTCGACCACGATCGTTGCGCTGGCACCCTGCAGTACCGGAAGATCTCTGCTGGCAAGAGCCACATTCAAAGCAGTCGCCAAAGCGTCGTGACGCCTTTGGCCGGCTGTGCGGTCATCGGTTGGGTCAACCCCAGAGCAGAACCCGAGTCCTCAAGCGCAACTCCAGCCTCGCCCTTCGCACCGACTCCCACCTCGTTGATTCCTGACCCGTCGATTCCTGACCCGCCACCGGGCACAAACCCATCAATGGTTGAGTCATCATTGGAAACCATCGCCACGTCTAACTTGGCCGCGGACGCCTGTCCATCTGCATTGGCGCGTGGGTTGTTTAGTGAATCGGCGATCGCACCAAACGCAGCTGCTACCTCAGAAGTAATCAAACCCGTAATTTTTGCCAGCCCATCCTTGCTGGACCCCACATTCAAGAAGCGCCTTCGGAATCTCAGTTCATCATCTGGGGCGGCTCCATCGGGGTCCAGGGCCTCGTCCCATTTCACGCACAAGCGGCGAACATCATCCGCGTGCAATGCCATTCCTGTGCCGTCCCCGGTACCAAAATCCAGTCCAGTCGCTGCCTGCACCAGACACCTCTGAGCGAACTCAAGATCATCGACCCTAGAAGCATGAGCGTTCTTGGTAATGACTCGGGAAATGTGGTCAGCCGCCTCCACATTCAAGTAACCAGAATTAAGGGCGCTAGCGACGTGTTCCTGTTCCGGAGGAAGTTCCTCACCCAACAACGAATTACGAACTGCGGTCTGACGACCAAGCCTTATTCGCATCGAAACTACCCGAGCTGATTCGCCAGTAAATCGCTGGATCAGTTCGACCGAACTTCGACAACCGTATCGCTTGGTTAGAGTGTCCTGGCTCGACGATCCCTCCGATGTCAACCAGATCTGATTGGCGATCTGGGACTGCAAATTCTGTAGATGATTCATTTGAAGGGCAACGCGACGACACAAGTCAAGGAGTTCCTCTCCCTCAAGAGAGGCCACCTCACTAGCACTCACGTCTAAGCCGATCATGATTCATTCTACCAAGAATCGAACACCTGTTCGATCACAGACTGGTGACAAACCACTCCACCAAACCCACGAAAAACAACAGACCCACAGGGCACATCAGGCGAGCGAAACACATCCGCGTTCCTTCAGAGTTTCTCAGGCTCGGAAGACTTGCTCGGATCTGGATTCAAATGTCGGTGAGTTGCTGGATACTTCTATTACGTCCGATTAGGAGGAGAGATCAAGATGCCAGACATCACTGAGGGAGCAGAGCTTTGCCGCGACGCGGTCCGCACTCTCCGAAGGAGCGAGACCCTCTCCAACGATGGTTTCTCCGTTACGGACTCATCACAACCACGCGCTAGTGATACATCCGTCGCCATGGGTCCATTACGAAGGCGCGTCACTTATACACCCCGTCATAGACGCATTACAGGGGCAAACTTCCCAACGGATAGCAAGATAGCGAGTAGTACCAATGTCCAACCAACCACCGCTAGTCGAATTGCATGTTCACATTGAAGGCACCCTCGAACCCGAGATGACATTCTCGCTCGCCGAGCGCAACAACGTCGAGCTTCCGTGGCGAAGCGTCGACGAGTTGAAACTACTGATGAATTTCGAGGACCTTCCTGACTTCCTCGACCTCTACTATGCCTGCTGCGCCGTGCTAGTCACAGAGCAAGACTTCAGCGACCTCGTCTACGCCTACCTTGAACGCGCTGCCCGTGCTGGTGTGGCGCACGCCGAGATCTTCTTTGACCCACAAACTCACACGTCTCGTAGTGTCCCAATCGACACCGTGCTCGACGGCCTTCTTGACGGCATCGGGCGCGCAAGCGAGCTCGGTATCACGGCCGGACTGATCCTCAGCTTTCTGCGTGACCGCCCGGTCGATGAGGCGCTCACGACGCTGCGTTCCGCCGCTCCCCGCGCACACCAGTTGCTGGGAGTTGGCCTAGACTCTGCCGAGGTAGGATACCCGCCATCGCTCTTCGCTGGCGTGTTTGCGGAGGCACGCGCCCTCGGCTTACATGTGGTCGCCCACGCAGGCGAGGAGGGGCCTCCGGCCTACATCATCGAGGCACTTGATCTTCTCGGCGCGGAACGTATTGACCACGGCTATCGCGCGCTTGCAGATCCGGATGTCGTTACGCGGTTACGTGAAGATCGCGTACCGCTGACAGTCTGCCCGTTTTCAAACGTGCGATTGAAGGGCGTTGAGAGTCTGACTGCGCACCCGTTGAAGCGGATGCTGGATGCTGGCTTGCTCGTCTCGGTCAACTCCGACGACCCTGCGTACTTCGGAGGCTATATCGACGACAACCTTGATGCCGTGACGCGAGAGTTGGGGCTGGCCACAGGCGATATCGAAGCCTTGGTGCTAGGGGCAATCGAATCCTCGTTCCTGCCTAATGAGCGCAAGGCCGCACTCCGTAGCCGAGCGCTCGATGCCTTCACTGCCTAGGCTCGTCCGCGGGAGAGGTGATCTTTGCCAAGGTTCGGCAACTTGGGCGTATCAGAGAAGCGATCAGGACCGACTCTCGCGTATGATCGTCTCTGTTGCCGTTCGTTGGTGACATCGGGGTGTGGCGCAGCTTGGTAGCGCATCTGCTTTGGGAGCAGAGGGTCGCAGGTTCAAATCCTGTCACCCCGACCATGTGGTGTGGCGAGACATAGTTCCTTTTATGTCTCGCCATTTTTGTTGCAATTACCGGCTTGTGTGGCGGGCTAGATCCTTTGCGCCGGGCTTCCCGCCTTTGTGATTAGGACTGATGCCCCGGCTCTGTTCTCCGGGAACTGTTCCAGATAGGTCTCCAGCCAGGCGTCCGCCCACTCCTGCGCACCCTCCTCCGGAATCAAGGCCCACACTGAACCACCGAAACCCGCACCGAAAGCAGACGCGGCACCCGCACCCAGTTCTCGCGCGATGCGCTGCAGTGCATTGGTCTCCTCGATCTGGTTATGAAGGTTTTCGTCAGCGTTTCGGTGAGACAGATCGACAATGCTTCCGAACGCCTCAACATCGCCGACCTTCAATGCCGCTTCAGCGGTAGGAATGACCTCCCCCACCTCCACCAGATACGCCAGAAGTCGTTCCATCAGATCGGGACGCTTTGCCAGTTCGGGGTCATCCACCAGAAGTTGCCCAAGCTCCTCAGCAGCGGCCTCAGACTGGTTCAGGACCTCGGCGAACGTTAGGCAGTCAGTGCCATAGCGAAGATTCCATGCATCTACTAGTTCCGCGACCCGCAACGAAACGTTGTTGTAGGACTCAAGCGCCGCTCCAGTCTTCTCCGCCAGGACCCCAGAGACCGCAACAGCAAACGTCCACCCCGCTGGCATCGGAACCGGTTCGTGCTTCGC
>JBATQJ010000100.1:0-2973 GCA_049291975.1 Scrofimicrobium sp. | reverse complement strand
TGGGCCTGATGCCCATGTGACGCTTGCGGCCGGCTTTGCCGATGCGCACGTTCTCGTGGTCGGTATTGCCGACGGTGCCGATGGTCGCGCGGGCGATAATCGGTACCTTGCGCATTTCGCCGGAGGGCATGCGCAGCGTGGCGAAGGTGCCTTCCTTGGCCATCAGCTGGGCATAGGCGCCGGCCGAGCGGGCGATCTGGCCGCCGGCACCGGGCCGAAGCTCGATGTTGTGCACCAGGGTGCCCGTGGGGATGTTCGCCAGCTGCAGGGAGTTGCCGGGCTTGATGTCAGCCGCCTCGCTGGAGACGATCGTATCGCCCACATGCAGGCCCAAAGGAGCCAGGATGTAGCGCTTCTCGCCGTCCAGGTAGTGCAGCAGCGCGATGAAGGCCGAACGGTTGGGGTCGTACTCGATACCGGCCACCTTGGCAGGCACTTCCAGCTTGTTGCGCTTGAAGTCAATCAGCCTGTACTTTTGCTTTTCACCGCCGCCCTGATGGCGGACGCTGATCTTGCCCTGATTGTTCCGGCCCGCGTTCTTTTTCTTGGGCTGCAGGAGTGATTTCTCCGGCGTTTTCTTTGTAATCTCTTCGTAAGTCAGCACCGACATAAAGCGGCGCGCCGGGGAAGTTGGTTTATAGACACGAATTGGCATTTCTTACTCCTCCCTTAGACCATGCCTTCGAAGAACTCAATGGGCTTGGAGTCTTCGGTCAGCTTCACGTAGGCCTTCTTGACTTCGGGGGTGCGGCCGCTGGTACGGCCCTGGGTCTTGATCTTGCCGATCTGACGCAGGGTATTGACCCGCTGCACTTTGATGTCCTTAAACACCTTCTCAAGCGCCTTTTTAATCTCTACCTTGTTGGCGTCGATGGCGACTTCAAACACATACTGCTTATCGGCGATACCGTTGTAGCCCTTTTCAGTCAGGACCGGGCGCAGGATGATATCATGAGGATTTTTCATCAGGCGTACACCTCCTCAATGCCTTTGACCGCATCCTGCAGAATGATCAGCTTGTTAGCGCGCAGGATGTCATATACGTTCAGGGTGTTGACGTTGGTGCCCGACAGGCTCTCGATGTTGCGCGCGGCGCGGATCAGGGTCTCATCGGGGCCGGCCATCACCAGCAGGGCTTTCTTTTCGATGCCCAGATCCTTGAGCATCCTGGCGACCAGCTTGGTCTTCGCCTCATTGAGGGCGATCTTGTCCACCACGATGATATCGCCCGCGGACAGCTTGCTGGACAGCGCGCTCTTCATCGCCAGGCGGCGGACCTTCTTGGGCACGTTGACTACATAATCCCTGGGCTGGGGGGCGAATACGACGCCGCCGTGACGGAACTGGGGCGCGCGGTTGGAATGGTGACGCGCGTTGCCGGTGCCCTTCTGGCGGTAGATCTTACGGCCGCCGCCGCGGACTTTGCCGCGGGTCAGGGCGCTTTGCGTTCCCTGGCGCTTATTGGCCAGAATGGAACGGACAACCAAATGCATGGCGGCCACGTTGGGCGTAACGGCAAAAATCTCATCAGAGAGATTCAGCTCGCCCGCTGCTTTACCCTGCATGTTAAGAACTTGAATGCTTGGCATAAACTCTATCCTCCTTCTTAGGCTTTGCAGGTGTTGCGGACAAACAGCAGGCTGTTGACCGGGCCGGGCACGGCGCCCTTGACAAGAAGCAGGTTGCGCTCGGCATCCACTTCCACCACTTCGAGGTTCTGCACGGTCACGCGCTCGACGCCGTAATGGCCGGACATGTGCTTGTTCTTGAACACGCGGCTGGGATCGGAGTTGGCGCCCATGGAGCCGACGCCGCGGTGATACTTCGAACCGTGAGTCATCGGGCCCCTGGTCTGGTTCCAGCGGTAAATAACGCCGGTGAAGCCGTGGCCCTTGCTGGTGCCGGTCACGTCGATCTTATCGCCGGCTTCAAAAACAGAAACCCCGATGGTCTGACCGACCTGGTACTCGGCGGCGTTCTCCAGCCTGAACTCACGCAGGTGACGGACAGGAGAGATGCCGGCCTTTTTGAAGTGGCCCGCGTCGGGCTTGTTCACCAGCTTCTGCGCGCGCTTTTCGTTCATCGCGTCAAAGCCGACCTGGATGGACTCATAGCCATCCTTTTCAATTGTTTTCTTTTGCACCACGGTGCATGGGCCTGCGAGGATCACAGTGACCGGCACCAGGCGGCCGTCGGGCAGGAATTTCTGCGTCATGCCCAACTTTTTGCCTAAAATTGCTTTTTTCATGATGGTTCCTCCTGCCTTACAGTTTGATTTCAATTTCGACGCCGGCGGGAAGATCCAGCTTCATCATGGCGTCCACGGTCCGTGCGTTGGGGTTATGAATATCGATCAGGCGCTTGTGCGTGCGGCGTTCGAACTGCTCGCGGCTGTCCTTGTACTTGTGCGGAGAACGGAGAATGGTGATGATCTCCTTCTCGGTGGGCAGCGGGATGGGGCCGGATACCCGCGCGCCTGTGCGCTTAGCGGTTTCCACGATCCGCTCGGCTGACTGATCGATCAAGTTGTGTTCATACGCTTTGAGCTTGATCCTGATTTTCTGATTGGCCATTTGAATTCCTCCTATTAAATCGTTCTCATGGTTCCGGCGTTTGCCCTTTGCCGACGCAAGATGGCTCTTGGCTTTTGCCGGTAATCCTCTCCCGCTTGGTCTGGCGGAAAAGAGCCTGAGTCCGTCGCCCGATTGTTCGGGCTGGTCGGCGATAATTACCCGCCCAAGGCCGGGGCGGCAACCTATCGCGTCATCCCTAAACAGACAGCCCTATGATTATAAGCAGTCAAACAACTAAATGCAAGTGTTTTTTGCACTATTCCTCATCTTTTTTTGTCACCGGCTGTCTGATTTCCCTGCCTGAGCGCCACATTTGGAGCGCATTGGAATTCATCCACTGACAACCCCTCCGTGTGTATCATATCGTGTATAAAGCATCCCCCCGCGCACAGACGAGGGG
>JBATQJ010000099.1:0-24469 GCA_049291975.1 Scrofimicrobium sp. | reverse complement strand
GCCAACATCCGAAAGACCGTCGACCGTAACTTCTTGAAAGTCGAATCCTTCAACTCAACTAGTTCCGGGTGCCACAGCGACTTACTAAGAACAAAACTGTCAAAGTCTGCATGATCTAGAGACGGGGTAAGCAGCATGAAGCGTTCGCGCACGACCTCCTCCGCAAAATCACCGATGAACGCGTAACGACGACAGGCTGCCACCCACATCAAATACCCTCGTTCGCTAGGAGAGGCCTGGTTCACTAGTTCAAGTTCGGGGTCAGTAAGGACAGCCAACCGCTGCACTACTTCGCGACAAAGCCGAGCCCTGGAAGCTTCGGTTCTCAATTGCAGCAAGTTCCCGGACTGCAACTCCTTGCGCACCTTGTTCCAGTCTCTAGAGGCCAGATAAAGCGGGGCCGCAATGACCGCTTCACGCGCGAGAAGGGCACCGCTCGTGAAGGACAGCGCATACGGAGCACTGTCTCTACTGTCGTTCATTGGATACCTCCTTCCAGTTTTCAGGCAATAGATCAGGATACGAGTTACCTCCGACGTTTTCTGCCGCAGGTTATTCGAGAAGTGGATTCAACTCGTTTCAGGATGCTCCTGAGCGGAATCTGAACCTCCTCTTCTCGCCCCGTCATCGAGTTCGCTGGCTTGGAACTTCCAGATGCGGCCAATCTTGTAGGCAGGCGCGCCAAGGTCAGCGATCCGCGTGTACACGGTATCCTTGGTGACGCCCAGGTGTGCGGCAATGTCGTCAGCAGACATCCGAGCTTCAGCCACGAGATTCACCGAACCCTTCTCCATCGACGGAGTGACCAACGAACCCAACATTACCGACCTAAACCCGGTTTGTACGGGTGTGGGCAGGGTGTGGCTGGTGGTAGCGGTTGACGTGGCGCGAGAAGCCCTAGATCGTCAAAATGTCACAGCTTGGTAACGGTTTACCTCCTCGAACGCGTCACCGACCAGCAGTACGCCATCCTCGACGGACAGCTGCGACACGTCCCCGGTGGAGTGGACGAACACCTGAGACTGCGGAAGCAGCAGGCGACTCTCCCCTCACCCGATGCGAAGTCAGCATCGAGTGCGGGAGCCAGTAGGGGTGAGGTCGCTGGTGGTAAGAGCGAGGCGCGAAATGGCAGTGCAGCGGATCACGCGGAAGATCCAGGAGCATGCTCACCCCAGAACTCGGCCTCAGATGGCAGTGCCGAAAGCGGCGTTCATTCCCAGACGAAACGCGTTCTCGGAGGAGCCGAGTTGCGGGTACTGCAGAAGGAAATTGCCGCTACGGAGCGGAAGACGGACAAACTGGAAGTGTCCATCGAGAAGTTGCACCAGAAGATGGCTGACCACGACCAAACGGACTTCGAGGGCCTATCCGAACTAACAGGCGAACTCCATCGCCTCGTCGAAGAAAAGGACTCCCTGGAAGAGCAGTGGCTGACTCTATCGGAGCAACTCCCGTAGTTTCACTTTCTGTGGTTGCGCGAGTTCGATAGGGTCTGGCTATGGAGACCGTGATTGCCATTGGCATTGTTGCCCTGCTCGTGATCGCTGGCGTCGTCGTCCATCACAAGTACTCACTCCGGCGCCGCCTGACCAAAAAACAACACGAGGCTACTGGCGAAGAGGGTCAGGCACTCCGCCAAATCCAACGCGACATCGACCGGGGAAGGTCGGCCTCCCAGGGTTTCATCCCCTTCTAGATTTTCTAGTTTTGCGGCAACGAAGGTTGGCACAACTTCCCGAGTTCATGCCAGCGTGACCCCCTCGTCTGCGGGCCAGTTAGAGAGCCTCGCTGATCCGCGTGCCGATCAGCCCGGTGTCACCCTCGCCCGCAGGCCAGTTTGATTCACCGGCCACGACGAAAAACTTGTGGTTCTGTGCCACCCTCGTCTGCGGACCGGTTAGAGTATCCGGCCTTGTGATCTCCCTCGTACAGGGACGGGAATGCGGAAGAAAAGGGTCGAGTTGGTAGATACTCCAATCTGAGTCGCCTGGAACAAGAAATACGGAGCCACCGTGACAGATACCCGGGCAGCGGCACTCATACGAGGGGCCAGTAGGTTGGTTTGATAGCTCGCTCCTCGAGTCCGCTACAGAATGGCCACCTCGGATAGGCGCCCTTTTGAGTCCGCTACAGAATGGCCAGGAATTGCGCCTCAAACCGTGATTCTGAGCCCAAACTCGGCCACTCTGTAGCGCTTAGGCAAAGGCGGCGCCCGGTAGTGGCCACTCTGTAGCGTAAGCGGCACGTGCGCTGGTCTCCGCTGACGACTGTTCAGGGCAACCCCTATGTAGCGCAGAAGGCACACGATCCGCCACCTACTACGACTGCTTGGAGTAACCCGCCGTGCAGCGCAAGCGGCACGTGCTCCGGTCTGCTCCGGTCCCGCCTACCACTGCTCGGGCAACCCCCTCGATGCAGCGCGAACGGACCATACTCAAGTTTCCGTTTACGACTGCTCTGAGGCCCGCCCCAAAGAGACTCTCCGAAACAGATATCCGAGGCGTTTGAGTACGCTAGGTGCATGTCAACGTCGCCCTCACCCTTGTTGCCCTCGGCTCGCCCCCTCAACGAGGCTGAACTGGAACTGGTTGAGGCGGCACGCGCGGCGATCGACACCAACACCGACGCTGGTCCGGACGAGGACGGCGTCCACACCATGGGTGCCGCTGTTCGTAGTGCGGATGGACGCATCTTCACCGGAGCAAACCTCTATCACTTCACGGGTGGACCCTGCGCGGAACTCGTCGCGCTGGGCACCGCCCGCGCCAACGGAGCCCGCGAAATCAACACCATCGTTGCGGTAGGAAACCACGGGCGAGGAGTATGCAATCCCTGCGGTCGTGATCGCCAAGTTTTCGTTGACTACTACCCAGAAATGAGGGTCATCTTCTCGACGTACGAGGGTCTGGTCAGCGTTCTTGCGACAGATTTACTACCCCTAGCATTCGCGAACCCGGAACAACTGGCCTAGCGGTTCTGCGCTTCACAGACTGCTTTGCATCATTGATTCCGGCGTGCCTGCCCGGGTGGCTCGGTCCGGAGCGGAGCATTGGAGAAAACAAGGAGTCAAGTGGCCAACCTGGCAGGTATTCCCATAGCCCATGCGTATTGTCTCCCTGCATGTCTCCAGGCGAGAAACATCCGTGCAAGGACTCAGGGGGACCAACCTGGCGAACACCCAACAATTGACCTTGCAGACGACCCGAGAACGGCGTTACTTGTTGTCCATCAGGTGGTCGTGGGCCATGCCGAGAGTTCCCTACGCTGCGGCAGATCCGACGCTCCCGCCTCCCGGCCCCCTAAGTAGGTATGCGGCACCAGCGGCGAGAGCGACGTTATTTGTTGTCCATCAGGTGGTCGTGGGCCATACTGAGGGTTCCCTGCACCGCGACAGATCTGACATTCCCACCTCCCGGCCCCTAAGTAGGTACGCGGCACCAGCCGCGAGAACGGCGTTACTTGTTGTCCAGCAGGTGGTCGTGGGCCATGCCGAGGGTTCCCTGCGCCGCGGCAGATCCGACGCTCCCGCCTCCCGGCCCCCTAAGTAGGTATGCGGCACCAGCCGCGAGAACGGCTCCCGCCAGTGGCCCTGCGATATACACCCAGTAGTCCGAGAAGTTCAACGAGGCCATGTTCGGACCGAAGGTACGCGCGGGGTTCATCGAAGCTCCTGAAATCGGTGACGCCCACATCCCGGCCAACGCAATATAGGCTCCCACCCCGATAGCACCAATAACCCCAATGTTCTGGGCCCCAGACGAGGTTCCCAGAATCACTGTGACCAGGCCGAACGTAAGAAGCACCTCCATCCAGAACGCCGAGCCAGCACTGAAGCCAGCGCCCGGATAGTTTGATCCGTGACTTGCAGAAACACCCAGCAAAGCCTGAAGAACGTATGCCGCGATTGACGCCCCGATCAACTGCGCCAGCACGTATCCCGGAACACGCCTCCAAGGGAAGTCACCCCTCAGAGCGAAGGCAATGCTCACGGCCGGGTTCAGGTGAGCGCCGGAAACCTTACCCATCGAGAGGATCACAGCCATTACCATCGCACCAGGAGCAACCACTGCCACAGTTCGACTCACCGACCCGGGCACAGCAGTGCTCATCATCGGCCCACCAGCAGCCGTCAACACCAGGAAGAACGTTCCCACGAGCTCCGCAAAAAGTCGCCGCCACTTCCGGTGCGGGTCATCGAAGTCTCGGCTTATTTGCCCGAGGTCTGTGACGGTCCCCCAGTTAGAAACCTCGCGCCGGTCCGTCTCGCTGTAGCGTGGAAGTGGAGCGTCCTGCTTTCCCGTCGATGCTTCGCTCATAGCCAAGAGTATCCCTCTCAACAAGGGAGTCTTCAATCACCGCAAACTCGTCCGTCCGAACGACACGGATTTGCTCAACGACGTTGAAGCGAGCCTCGTACGCAAACCCGTCCACCCAAATGACGCGGGTTTGCTTACCGACGCTGAAGCGCCCCTGGTACGCAAACTCATGTGTCCGAATGATGGGGGTTCGCTATTTTGACGTATCGGCGAGGAGGCTCAGAAGCACTTCCACCGACTTCGCCATGTCAACTTCTGGCTCGATCATCCACTGAAGTTGCATTCCGTCCGTGGTTGCCTGGATGATTCTCGCGGCACTTTCAGGATCAATATCATTTCTGATCTGACCAGTTTGCTTCCACCTGTTGATTGCGTAGAGCCACAGCGCACGCATCCCCGTGGACCTCCACAGAAAGTAGTCGTGCGCCGGATGTTCGGGATTAGCAGCCTGGACCGACAAATATGAGAACAGCTGAACCAAACCAGGGACCTGCGCGTTGTGTCGAACCAATGCTACGTATGCTTCCCGCATTTCCTCAAACGTATCGATACTGGCTACCAGCCTGTACTGATCGACCTCATCGCGCTTACGGATGATGGCTGTGAAGAGCTCTTCTTTAGAGTCGAAGTAGTGCATCAGCCCAGCCTTCGACAGTCCGACTGCTTCAGCCAATGCCTTGACCGACGTCCCGTTGAACCCCTGCTCCGCTATCACTGACAGAGAGCGTTCGAGGATTTCCTCGCGCTTTGCGTCTCCCTTTGGGTATGAACCCTTCCGTGCCATCCCTCCACCGTACCGAATGTGCCCTCAGTTCTTCATATCCAAGAGAGCCAACGTCAAGAAACTCAACGAAGAGGAAAGTGAATCTATCAGTTGTTAGATATCTCTTATTAGAATTGAGTCTCAGACCCCACGTTCTGCTGAAAAGGCACTTCCAAACGAAAACCGAATGCTGTACGGTTTCTGCAAGGCGCTCACTGAGGAGCACCCCGACTCACACCGAGGTAAAGCTATGACACCTTCCCTACCGGAGGCACCCATGCAGCCTGAAGTATCCGCAACCCTGCCTGATCTTACGGGTCCAATTGTTGATCCCGCAGTCCCTGTCGATCCCATTCCCGCAGTAGATGGCCCGATTGACCCGCCGCCCCCGGTAAAGGGGCTAAAGCGGTTGATGTGGACAATCATTCCGGCAAACTTCGCAATCTTCATGATCTGGGGCGCCGTCCCCGGAATTCTTCTTCCCCAGCAGGTGACTCTCGCCTTTGGAACAGAGAACCAAGCGAACGTTGCAAACCTAGCCATCATTTCGACCATAGGTGCATTCGCTGCCATGATTGCACAGCCGATTGCCGGTCAAATCTCTGATCGAACCCGGTCGAAGTTTGGTCGCCGCGCGCCATGGATTGTCATCGGCTCGCTAGCAGGCGCGCTGTCGTTAGTCGGCCTGGCGTTTGCGAACAGCCTGGTTGGATTCATTATTGCCTGGACCCTGGTCCAGGTCTGTTTCAACTTCGCCCAGGGGCCGCTTTCAGCAATCATGCCCGACCGCGTCCCACTGAACAGGCGCGGCACCTTTGCATCACTAACCGGCATGGGGCTGTTCCTCGGCGCCCTCGGCGGCCAAGTCATCGGATCGCTGTTCTTCGAGAACATCAGCGTTGGCTACTTCATTTTTGCAGCCTTCTCGGTCCTAATGCTAATCGCTTTCGTGCTGATCAACCCCGATTACCCGAGCACCGATATCAATCCGGAGCCCTTCAATATGAAGGAGTTCCTCGGTACATTCTGGTTCAATCCGGTCAAGCACCCCGACTTCGCCTGGGCCTTCTTGGGCAGGCTTCTTCTGTACGCGGGCTACTTCTCCGTCACCGGCTACCAGCTGTACCTGCTACAGAACTATTTCCACGTTGAGCAGCCGCAGAAGATCATCCCCATCCTCGGCCTTCTCAGCATGGTCGGAATGGTCATCTCGACCGTCGTCTCCGGCCCGCTATCTGACAAGATCGGCAAGCGCAAGCCGTTTGTCTTCGGATCCGCAGCGTTCGTCTCCCTCGCCTTCCTGATTCCATGGTTCTGGCAGGACATCACGGCGTGGATGATCATGACTTTCATTGCTGGTTTCGGCTTTGGCATGTACCAGGCAGTCGATACTGCACTGATCAGCGAGGTGCTCCCCTCACAGGACTCATACGCGAAAGACCTCGGAATCGTCAACATCGCCGCAACCCTTCCACAGACTTTAGCCCCGGCAATCGCTGGTGCTATCGTCCTGACTTTCGGCTACTCAGGACTGTTCCCCGTAGCAATCATTCTCGGACTACTCGGGGCCGTCGCCATCTGGCCCATCAAATCCGTCAAATAATTCACCTCCGGGGTGAGGGACCAGCGCGAACCCTCACCCCAATCCGAACCTTTCGTGCGACGCATCCCCGTATTACGTTGGTAGAACTCCAGGAGATTCCGGGTTCGTCCGACACTGTTCAAGGAAGAAGTAGAAATGACAGACCTAAAAGATCTAACTCTCGAAGAGAAGGCGTCACTCGCCAGCGGCTCAAGTTTCTGGTACACCCAGCCAATCGAGCGCGTTGGAATCCCCTCATTTATGCTTACCGACGGCCCTCACGGCCTGCGCAAGCAGCCTGGTAGCGGCGACAATCTGGGCATCGAAGCCAGCATCCCTGCAACCTGTTTCCCGCCGCTGGTCGGCATGGGCTCTTCGTGGGATCCGGAACTCCTGGAGAAGGTTGGCAAGGCCCTTGGCGAAGAGACTTCGATTGAAAACGTCGCCGTTCTACTCGGCCCCGGCGTCAACATCAAGCGCTCCCCACTATGTGGCCGCAACTTTGAGTACATCTCCGAGGATCCGATCGTGGCTGGCACGCTCGGAGCCGCTTACGTGAACGGGGTTCAGTCGCAGGGTGTTGGTACCTCTCTGAAGCACTTCGCTGCCAATAATCAGGAGGAGGACCGCATGCGGGCCAGCTCCAACGTTGATGAGCGGACCCTGCGCGAAATCTATCTTCGTGGCTTCCAGCGCGTGGTTGAGGACGCTCAACCCTGGACCGTCATGTGCTCCTACAACAAGATCAACGATGTCTATGCGTCCGAGAACCGCTGGTTGCTCACTGATGTCCTTCGCGATGAGTGGGGCTTCAAGGGACTTGTCGTCTCCGACTGGGGCGCCGTCGCCGACCGCGTGAACGGAATCGAAGCCGGACTTGACCTCGAAATGCCTTCAAGCGGCGGTTCAACCGACGCCGAGATCGTTGCAGCAGTCAAGGATGGTTCCCTCGACGAATCCGAACTAGACATCACCACCCAGCGTGTCCTCGACCTAATCAACAAGGCTACCGAAGGCGCGGGCAAAGTGGAGGGTCCGCTCGACGTAGAGGCCCACCACGCTGTGGCGCGCGAGGCCGCTGGCCGGGCGATGGTGCTACTACGCAACGAAGACAACTTGCTGCCGCTCAGCCCCGACGCCAGCATTGCGGTTATCGGTGCGTTTGCAGACAAACCCCGCTATCAGGGTGCCGGCTCATCCATGATCAATCCAACGAAGCTCGACAAGGCTCTGGACGCCATTCGTGAGGTAGCCCCATCCGCAACCTACGCCAAGGGCTTCAGCCTCGGTGTGACCGATGACAAGGACGAAGCTGCAAGGCTCAGGGATGAGGCCGTCGCAGTCGCGAAGGATGCGGATGTCGCTGTCGTCTTTATTGGCCTTCCCGCCCGTCTTGAGTCCGAGGGCTATGATCGCACCAGTATCGATCTACCCGCTGACCAGCTCGAAGTGTTGGACGCAGTGCTTGAGGTCAACCCCAATGTTGTCGTGGTGCTTTCCAACGGTAGCGTCGTCACGCTTCCGTTCAGGGACCGCGTCCCGGCAATCCTTGAGGCGTGGCTCCTAGGTCAAGCTGGCGGTAGCGCTACCGCCGACGTTCTCTTCGGTAAGGTCAATCCCTCGGGGAAGCTCACGGAGACGGTTCCCCTGCTCCTTGAGGACACCCCGGCGTACCTCAACTTCCCCGGCCAATTCTCTGAGGTCAACTATGGTGAGGGTCTGTTCGTCGGCTACCGCTGGTACGACGCTCGCAACATGGAAGTCACCTACCCGTTCGGATATGGACTGTCCTACACCACCTTCGAGTACTCGAACGCGTCCGCCGGAGTAAATGACGACGGCGACATTGAGATTTCCGTTGACGTCACCAACACCGGAGATCGCGACGGGCGCGAAGTCGTTCAGGTCTACACCACACTCTCCCCGAGCATGGTTCAGCGCCCAGTTCGAGAACTCAAGGCGTTCGCTTCAGTTGAGCTGGCCGCCGGAGAGACCAAGACCGTCACAATCGTTGTCCGCCGCAAGGACTTGGCGTACTGGGATGTCCGCGTCTCGAAGTGGATAGTCGAAGGTGGTAGCTACACCGTTGACGTTGCAGCCTCCAGCCGCGACATTCGCGAGAGCCTTTCGGTCGAGGTCGACGGCGATGCTGTGGTCCTCCCCCTCACCGAAGACTCATCCCTGGCCGAAGCCATGGCGCACCCCGTGGTGGGGCCGATGCTAGAGCAGGCCCTGGCAGGGATGACGGCAGGGATGAGCCAGGAGAACTCGATGGCGCCTGAGGGCATGGACATGATGAGTATGATGGGGTCCCTTCCTCTCGGTCGCTTGGCCCGAATGGGTGGCTCGATGATTCCGGATGGTGCCATCGAACAACTGATCGCCGCAGCAAACGGCGCGGTCCCGACCGAGTAGCAAAGTTGGCTTCTAAGTAACTCGCTAAGCGTTGCGCCCCGACACTGAATGATTCGGTGTCGGGGCGTATCATTTCCCCGCTAAACTTCGAACGTGGACGAATTTCTCGCGCCTTTCTACAGCCTGGTGGCTTCTTCGTTTGAGTTGCTGGGTGTCACCGCGATGGTCGGCGGCGCGATCATCGCGATTATCCTTGCCTATCGTTCCCTGAGGCGTGGCGAGAACGGCAAAGACGCCTACAAGGTTCTCCGTACAACGATCGGTGGGGCCATTCTGCTGGGACTGGAGATTCTGGTGGCCGCTGACCTGGTTCGGACCATTACGTCGGATCCGACCATGGAGGAGGTTCTGGTCCTCGGCCTCATCGTCGTCATCCGAACGGTTCTCTCAATGTCAATTTCAATCGAGATTGAGGGAGTTCTTCCCTGGAAGAAGGCTCTGCTCCAGTCAGGCGCAAGCGTCATCGCGGGACAAGTGAAGAACGACCGTGCGAAGGCCCAAGCCACGCCTGACAGTGCTCCCGAGTTCCGCAGTCGACCCGAAGCCTAGCCAGAAAGCTAAGCCATGAGCATAGTGGCCGCATAACTGGGCCGCAGAATGTTGGACTGCTGAATAGCGAAAGCTCCGCCAGAGGGTACGTCGATCAACGCCTGCGCCTCATCCCGTCAGACCCGGGGGTTGCCCTGTTCGGTCCAGGTTGGGAGATCTCTCTCGATCATTGCTCCGGGTACCGGACCCCATGCGACCGCAACTGCCCTGACCCCCTCTGGTTTCTCACTCTCTATCACCCTCGCAATGTGGAGGGCCGCTTCCTTTCCTGGTGCCAGTCCCGCTATTGTCGGGCCGGATCCCGAGACCAACCAAGTGAGGCACCCCAGCGCGACCAGATGCTCTCCGATCACTCGAAGCTCAGGCCTAATCGACAGCGCCGCGTCCTGTAGCTCATTTTGTAGCAGATCACGAAGCTCCGGCGCACCTGTGGGAACCCGGAGCGCCTCCATTTGCCTTTGCCCGATAGCCGGCACCGACCGGGCAGCACCAACGGTTTCTCGCATCTCGTCTAGAACTCCGAAGACTCGGGGCGTCAGCAGCCCCCTGTCCGAGAAGGCCAGTACCCACCAGTCACTTAGCGGCTTCGGCGCTACGGTTCCGGCCCTCAGTACCTCCATCGCGTCCCCACGTCCGGTTCCGAGCGCGATGCCTCCGACCAGGCAGGCAGGAACGTCGGCTCCCAACGTTCGTCCTATCGCCAGCAATCCGTCAAGGTCGTAACCTAACTCAAGCAATTCGTTGACCGCGACCAAGGTCGCCGCGCAGTCTGCGGAGCCGCCAGCCATCCCTCCCGCAATCGGGACCAGCTTGTGAACGGTCAAGTTAACCCTTGAATCGGCACCCAGGGCACGCGCCGCACGAACGGCCAGATGAGACTGCGGGTCAAGTTCGGCAAGGACCCGAGTCAGACGTGAAGAAAGATGCGGATCACCTCCGGGCTCCTCCTCGTACACCAATGTCCTGACGGAGGGAAGTTCGTCTCCCGGTTCACCGCCAAGATCTGCCACGACAAACTCGCGGATACTGAGCGCCTCGAACACCGTCGCCAATGCGTGATACCCCTGCTCGTCGGTCGCACCCGCCTTCAGGATCAAGTTCACTTTGGACGGCGCCGACGCAATCACCGTACGAGGTCCACCAAAGCTCACTTGTCCGCCTCCCCCGCAAGTTCAACTCCGCGCTGGGAAAGCATGGCGCGTCCCAGGGCAACAAACTCGTCAACGCCCAGGTCCTCAGGACGACTAGTCGGATCAACATTGGCGAACTCAAGTACGTGACGAGACATTGCCTCGTCCGCGGTCGCCGTCTTCAAGGACGAGCGGAGCATTTTCCGTCTCTGCCCAAACGCTGCGTCAACTAGAGCGAACGTCGCATCACGTAGCTCCTGCGAACCGCGAGGAGGACTCAAGACATCAACGGCCACCAGCGCTGAATCAACATTGGGCTCGGGCCAGAAGACCTTTCTGCCCACCACTCCGGCCAGCCTCGAGCTCCCATACCAGGCAAGTTTGACGGAAGGACCGCCGTAAACCCGAGAGCCGGGAGTGGCACTGAGGCGCTCCGCGACCTCTTTTTGCACCATGACTACGACCCTCTCGATGGAGGGGAAGGTAGCGAGTATGTGGAGCAGAACTGGGACAGAAACGTTATAGGGCAGGTTTGCGACCAGGGCTCGAGGTTCCCCCACCATGTCGGGACTTAGCTTCAGTGCATCCAGGTTCACCACATCCAGACGCCTGGCCCACTCCCTGTCGAACTCATGGATCGTCCGGGGCAGTCGGGCCGCGAGGCGGCGATCAATCTCAACCGCCGTTACCGAGGCCCCGGTTTCTAGGAGTGCTAGGGTGAGCGATCCAAGGCCAGGGCCGACCTCGATGACGCGGTCTCCCTCTTCCAGGTCCGCAAGACCGGCTATCTTCCTCACCGTTCCGGAATCGTGCACGAAGTTCTGACCGAGCTTCTTCGTGGGGGTCACCTCAAGCTCAGTAGCGAGCTGCCGAATTTGAGCGGGACCGAGCAAACCCAAAGCACTCGAATCTGACAACTTGGCCCCCTGCAACTAATCGGCTATGCAAGTCTAAGGTCAGTGCGGCGATCACAGTTCGGTAACTATCTTCACTTGCGCGTTTTTGCGTTGCCGATAATAAGTTAGTCAGCCATACTAAATGTATGGGTTCAGCGACGAAAACCAACTCAAACGGACAGCTCACGCAGGGCGCGTCCTCCATCACGCCTTTTGATGGCATGGAGAACACTCGCGCGCTTCCCCGCCATACCCGCGAGCATAACCGTTCATTGGTCGTTCGTGTGCTTTACCATAACGGTCCCATGTCCCGGGCGGAGATAGCTCGAACAACAGGCCTTGCGAAGGTAACTATCTCGGACCTGATTGCTCAGCTAATTGAGGCGGGCTATGTTGAGGAACTCGGACTTCAGGAAGTAACCGGACCGGGAAAACCCGCAATCTTGGTGGACCTCGCCCGGAAATCCCAGTTAGTTCTCGCCGTTGACCTCTCGGACTACCACGTCTTCCGTGGTGCACTGCTGGACCTGGACGCCGAAGTCGTTCATCGGATCAACCTGGATCGTGATGGGAAGAGCGGAGACGAGGCCGTTGATCTGCTCTGCGCTCTCATCAGCCAACTCATTGAGGCGACGGATAAGCCGATTCTTGGCATCGGCATTGGCACCCCCGGTATCGTCAACGCTGAGGGAACCGTGGTCCTGGCGCAGAACCTTGACTGGAAAGACCTTCCACTTCAAGCAATTCTCGCGGAGCGGTTTGATATTCCGGTCGTTGTCGACAACGACGCAAACCTTGCGGCCATGGGAGAACACCTTCACGGTGAAGCCCCCAATGACTTCGTGCTGATCACGATAGGACACGGCATCGGAGCCGGAATCATGCTGGGCGGGTCCCTGATCCGCGGGACCAATGATTCCTCGGGCGAAATCGGTCTGGTCATGGTGGGGACCGAGGATGGTTTTGACTCCCCCTACAACTTCGACTACACCCTGGAGCACTGGCTGTCTCTGCGAGCGCTGGAAGCACATTGGTACGGCAAGAACGCTGAAGAACGCGAGCAGATTCTTCGTAACGCAGGAAGGCTCTTAGGGGTAAACCTCGCGGCGCTGGTCGCCGCACTCGATCTTTCCGAGATTGTTATCGCGGGCCCACCCGAGGTCGCCAACGACACCCTCGCTTCCGTTACTGCAGAAGTGATCAATCGCCGAACCCTGCCCGGCTACTATCCGGACCTGGTCGTGCGCGTCAGTTCGAGGAGCGAAGACCTGGTCTTCCTCGGGTGTTCGGCCCTAGCGCTCTCAAAGTTCCTCGGGGTCTCCTGACAAAGACTCACCAGGTGCCGTAGAGGTTCCTCGAGTTCCGCATTAGGGTGCGGCAAGTTTGTTCTAGGCTCTCGCCCCACAGTTCCGCTATTGCGCGCACGGTATAGGGCATGACGTACGAGGCATTCGGACAACCCCTGTACGGAACCGGCGTCAGGTACGGAGCGTCCGTTTCAACGAGGACCAGTTCGTGCGGCATCGTCTTGAGCGCCTCACGCAAGTCGCCGTTTGCCGGATAGGTCAGAGAACCGCCGAACGAGGCGTACCAATCATTCTTTGCTAGTTCCTCTGCCATCGCGGCGTCTCCCGAAAAGCAATGGAAAACGATCTGCTGGCTGGACCAGGCGGCCGCGTGCAACACCGCAAGAGTGTCCGCATGAGCTTCGCGATCATGGATCTGAAGAGGTAGCCCATAGGCGCGCGCCATCTCCAGGTGAATCTCGAAGGACTCACGCTGCGCCTCACGCCCCTTCGGACCAGTCCTGAAGTAATCAAGTCCGGTCTCTCCCACGGCGACCACCTCTGGATCACGGAGCGCCTCAGAAACAAGTTCTAGCGCAGCAACCAGCGGAACATGGTGTTCCTCAAGCTCGTGAACAAAACCATCGGGAGACTTCTGGGTGAATCCCGCGTGCAGTGCAGCCTCGTTCGGGTGAATCGCGATCGCAGCCTTAACCTGAGGCCACTGGTGCGCCAAATCGAGTGTTGGGTCGATGTCGGGCAGAGAACAGCCGACCGTAATCAGTCGGCTAACCCCAACCCGCCCGGCGTTGTCGAGCTGCTGCTCCAGGGGCATCTTGAAGCCTTGAGCGTTCGGGATCTCGCCCTCGTGCACCGGCAGGTGGGTATGATTATCCATCACCTCGGCTGGCAAAGGCTCGCAAAGTGGCGGCCATTCACGACTCTTCTTACCCATGGGAGAATTCTATTCCCACTCGATGGTCCCCGGGGGTTTGGACGTGACATCCAAGACCACACGATTGACCTCGGGAACTTCGTTGGTTATCCGGTTTGAGATTTTGGCGAGCAGGTCATAAGGCAACCTGACCCAGTCAGCGGTCATCGCGTCCTCAGAGGTGACCGGGCGCAGCACTATCGGATGACCGTAGGTTCGACCGTCGCCTTGAACCCCAACGGAACGAACATCGGCAAGCAGCACCACCGGGCACTGCCAAATCGCACTGTCCAAGCCCGCGGCGGTCAGTTCCTCACGAACAATCAGGTCGGCGGCACGTAGCGTCGCAAGGTTCTCGCGGGTCAGTTCGCCAACGACACGAACTCCGAGTCCTGGGCCCGGGAACGGTTGGCGCGAGACGATGACTTCGGGAACGTCCAGGATTCGACCCAGTTCACGAACCTCATCCTTGAACAGCAGGCGAAGCGGTTCGACCAGTTTGAACTCCAGGTCCTCGGGTAACCCACCGACGTTATGGTGGCTCTTGATGTTGGCGGTGCCGTCACCACCACCAGACTCAACAACATCGGGGTACAGCGTTCCCTGAGCAAGGAAATCAATCGTGGCACCCTCAGAAGCGGCTTCGGCCACCAGGTCCGAGGCGGCCTCCTCAAACACGCGGATGAACTCGGTGCCAATGATCTTTCGCTTGGTCTCAGGGTCGGTGACCCCTGCCAGTGCGTCAAGGAACCGGTCGGAGGCATCGATAACAACCAGCCGAATCCCCAGGTTCCCCGCGTAATCACGCTCAACCTGCTCGCGCTCCCCCGCGCGTAGCAGGCCGTGGTCAACAAAGACACAGGTGAGGCGGTCGCCGACAGCGCGGTGGATCAGAGCGGCGGCAACCGAAGAGTCAACCCCGCCGGACAGCGCACACAGGACCCGTCCGTCACCGACCTGTTCACGGACCTGCTCGATCAGATCGTGCGCAATGTTCTCAGTGTTCCAGGTCGGGGTGAGACCTGCGCCATCTCGCAGGAAGTTCTCAAGCACTTTCTGGCCGTATTCGCTGTGCTTGACCTCCGGGTGCCACTGCACGCCGTAGACTCCGCGCTCGGGATCCTCAATCGAGGCAACAGGCGCCTTCTCGGTTGCGGATGTGACAGCGAAGTTCGCGGGTACGCCCTCGATCCGGTCAGTGTGACTCATCCAGACGCTCTGCAGATCCGGGGTCCCATCCAGAAGGAGCGAGGGAACCTCGACCGCGCGACGGAGTTCTGTTGAACCAAACTCACGCACGTCAGTTTGGCGGACCGTTCCTCCAAGTTCCTGAGCGATCAACTGGCAGCCGTAACAGATGCCGAGGATCGGAACCCTGCCGACTAGCGCCGCAACGTCAATGCGAGGGGCACCCTCTTCCCATACGGATGAGGGTCCACCGGAGAGAATCACCGCGGCGGGATTCTTCTTCAGGATCGCCTCCACCCCGAGCGAATGCGGAATCACCTCGGAATAGAAGCCAGCCTCGCGAACGCGCCGGGCGATAAGTTGAGCGTATTGAGCACCAAAGTCCACAACAAGAACTGGGGATGGAGTAGAAGTCACGGCCTCATCCTATCCGGCATCCAAGCGAGCCGAGATCAGCGTCTATCGATCGTAGGCGGCGTGCTTATCCCGGTACTCTGCGAAGAACTCTCCCATTCGCCCGATAGCTTCCTCGAGCATCTCGACGTTGGGAAGCGTCACCAGGCGGAAGTGGTCAGGATTGGGCCAGTTGAATCCCGTTCCGTGGGTAACCAGAATGTGTTTCGCGCGCAGTAGCTCGATTACGAACTGTTGGTCATCCTCGATCGGATAGACCTCCGGGTCCAGACGCGGGAAGCAGTAGAGGGCTCCCTCTGGACGAACCGAGCTGACACCGGGGATCTCGTTCAGCAGCCTGTCTGCCAGCATCGCCTGCTCGTAGAACCGGCCACCGGGGACGATGTACTCGTCAATCGACTGGTAACCACCCAAAGCTGTTTGGATCGCATGCTGGGCAGGAACGTTCGCACACATACGCATGTTGGCCATCAACGTCAGGCCCTCAATGAAGTCTGTCGCACGATACTTCGGGCCGGTTATCATCATCCACCCCGAGCGGTATCCACAAACTCTGTAGGCCTTTGAAAGACCAGAGAAGGTCAGGCAAAGCACGTCGTCACCGGCGTAGGTCGCGGTGTGATGGTGTTTGGCACCGTTGAACAGAATCTTCTCGTATATTTCGTCAGAAAAGAGGACTAGGTCGTGACGACGTGCGATATCGACTAGACCTTTGACGATCTCTTCCGAGTAGACGGCTCCGGTCGGGTTGTTTGGGTTGATAAGCACCAGGCCGTACGTGTTGTCGGTGATCTTTGATTCGATGTCCTCAAGATCGGGTGCCCAGCCGTTGGACTCATCGCACAGGTAGTGGACCGGAGTTCCTCCAGCCATGGTCACCGCTCCCGTCCAAAGAGGGTAATCGGGTGCAGGAACCAAAATCTCGTTGCCGGGATCGACGAAAGTCTGCAGACTCATAGAAATCAGCTCTGAGACACCGTTGCCGACATAAATGTCGTCAACGTGCGCATCCCTGAGCCCGTGGCTCTGGTAGTACTGGGCGATCGCGGTACGGGCCGAGTAGATGCCCTTCGAATCGGAGTAGCCCTGGGCGTGGGGAAGATGCTGCATCACGTCGGCCTGAATAGCTGCGGGTGCCTCAAAGCCAAACGGAGCCGGATTACCGATGTTGAGCTTGAGGATTCGATGTCCCTGGGCCTCAAGACGCTCGGCTTCTTCCAGAATCGGTCCGCGAACGTCGTACCTGACGTTCCTCAGTTTCTTTGCCTGGGTGAATCTGCGCATTTTAGTAATCTTCCCGGGCCCGGGACCAACCCGGACTCGGGACGATTCTAATGCCTAGGGTGTGACTCCTAAATCTGTGCTCAGGCGAGGATTTCCCGGTCACCACAGCGAGCAGAGATTTGGGAGACACTAGCTCTTCTGCCACGACTCCCACAGCGAGGCGTACTCACCGCCATGCTCAACCAGTTCGTCGTGACTGCCAAGTTCAGCGAGGTTGCCATCAATCATGACCGCGACCCTGTCGGCGTCCTGGGCAGTGTAGAGGCGATGCGCGATCGCCACCACGGTTCGCCCGTAAAGAACCTTTGCCAGGGAACGCTCAAGCGAACGCGCAGCGGTCGGATCCATCAGCGAGGTTGCCTCGTCAAGAACCAGCGTGTGTGGATCCATCAGGACAATGCGAGCGAGCGCCAGCTGCTGAGCCTGCGCCGGGGACAGAGCCAGGCCACCAGCACCAACCTCGGTTTCCAGTCCCTTCGGAAGCTCATCCACCCACGACGAAGCCCCCACTGCTGCCAGTGCCGCGTTCATCTGCTCATCAGTCGAGTCTTCTTTCGCCAGTCGCATGTTGTCAGCAATGGTTCCCACGAAGACATGGTGCTCTTGGGAAACAAGGATGACCTGGCGCTGAAGTTCCTCCTCCGTCAAATCGACCAGGTTGATTCCACCAACCTTCACCGATCCGCCGGTTGGAGGGTGAATGCCCGCGATCATTCGGCCGAAGGTCGACTTACCTGCACCGGAAGGACCGACCATTGCTAGTGTCTCCCCCGGAACCAGATCAAGGTTCACCCCGTGCAGTACGTCCTTGCCTGTGCGGTACGCGTACCGCACATCCTGAGCAATCATCTCGCTGGATGTCGGATGTTCGCCGGTCGGTTCGCGATCATTCTCAACCAGGAACACGCCGAAAATACGTGAGAGTGCTGCCTGCGCCGACTGCATCTCATCAATCCAGAAAGTAAAGTTCCAGATCGGACCGCGAATCTGCAGGGCGAACAAAGCAACCCCGACCACCTGCGCGTCAATGACAACACCCTGGCCCATCAGATGTGCCCCGAAGAGGAGCACCACGACAACCGGGAGATTGACCGAGGCTTCCAAACCGAGCATCAAGAACATTCGCTGCCACGCGGTGTAGCGCTCAAGACGCCAAACCTCGCGGATTGCCTCGTCAATCCTGCGGTTCCGGAGTGACTCAAGGTTGAGCGCGTCGACCGTCTCAGCGTTCTCAATGGTCTCAGTAATGGTTCCCGACATCCTGGCCCAAGCACTAGCCTGAGCCCGGTACGCCGGGATGGTCCGTGGAAGATACCAGCGCATGACCAGGTAAATCGGGAGGTACGGAAGAAACATCGCAAGAGAAAGGATCGGCGACATGATCACTGCTGCCCCAATCGTGACAACGATTGTGGTGCTCAGGATGAGGATGGCGCTGATGCCGTTTCTCACCATGAACTGAACCTGCTCAATATCACGGGTGGTGCGACCAAGCAGGTCTCCGGTTCCCGCCTCTTCAACGGTCGAAAGCGGAAGGTGCGTTACCTCATCCACCAGCGACTCGCGCAACTGGGCGAAGATCCTCTCACCCATGATCTTTGAGAAGTACTCCGCCAGGTACGCCAGGATTGCTCCGATCACCACCAGCACCAGAGCGACAACGATAAGGTTGCCGATGAACTTCGCAGTCGTCCCCTCGCCGATGCGTTTCAGCGCAAAGTTGACGATCCACGGGATGCCAACGCCCGTCAGAGCGGAACCAACCTGAAGTAGCACCACCAGGGTGAAGATCCCCTTGTGGTGGCGAATTATCAGTGCAAGCTGCGCCAGAATCTGGCGGCCACTAGCCACGGGGAGCTTCATGCTCTTCACCTGCCTCTCGCCCGACGATTCTTCGATATAACTGGGCTCCGGGATCGCCGGCCTCCGCTGCGGACCGCAAGGCGGAGTGACTGCCGCGAGCGACCTCCCGACCCTCCTCGTCCATCACAACAATCTCGTCACACTTCTCAAGCCACAGCGGGGAGGCGGTGACCACAACGGTTGTCTTTCCGCTTCTCTCATCGCGAATGCGCGAGGAGATGCGTTCCTCCGTGTGTGAGTCAACCGCCGAGGTCGGCTCAATCGCGATCAGAACCGGGGCATCCGCATACACAGCGCGGGCGAGGGCGACTCGTTGTCGTTGCCCGCCCGAGAGATTCCTGCCCCTCTCGGTGAGCCAACCCGCCATGCCTCCTGCCAGCGAGTCAAGCACGTCGGGTGCGTCGGCAACGTGCATTGCGTGTGCCAGACGAGGGTCGTCCGGAACGCGGTCGGCACGGAACAAAGTGCCCTCCTGCCGGGCGGCCTCTTCGAGGTGCTCTCGGTAAACCAGTTCAGTAACGCCTCGCGATGGCGGGTCGACCGCCGCTGACGCTCGAAGTCCGGAGTGGAGGGTGCCGCGGAATAGCTGTGCGTCAGCTTCGGCAAGAAGAATCCCTCGTCGAACGGTCTCGAGCGGGAGCGTGCGAAGGTCAACTCCACCGGCCTTCGCCTCGTACTCATCGTCGACGCGGGCCATCCGTTTGGCGATCTGGGCCGAGGTGTCCGGCGACGGGGCAACCAGAGCAGTCAGCACGCCTGGACGGACAGTAATGCCAGATTCCGAGTCCTCAAGTGGGAGGCCACCAAAGTCTTCGGCAATGACGGACCCAGGATTTCCCACAGTGGGGAGCGGCTCACCGGAAGCTTCGATCACCTGCTCCGCCGCCTCAGCAAATACCTGGTTGACATCCTGTACTGCGGTGTCTGAGGCCGCGTTGTCCTCTGCGTAGGCAGCGCCAACAGGAGGTTGAAGCGCATTGAATTCAGCCAGCTTCTTCACCCCAACCCAAGCGCGGGTGCCGATCTGTGCGGCCCATGCAGCAACATTGAGCGGATTCGCGAGGAAAGCGGTAAGCCCCGCGAAAGTGAGTAGATCTCCGGGGGTCATCTTTCCCTCGAACACCATCATCGAGCCGAAACCGGCCACAACCGCCAGGAACAGCATTGGAACGGAGGAACGCATGACCGCAAGAAGCGCCTGGTTCGAGGCGACGCGGATCGCCGCCGCCTTCACCTTCCCGGACTGTTCCTTGTAGCGGGCGTTGTAGTAATCCTCGCCACCGATTCCTCGCAAGACACGCAATCCGACAACCGCGTCAGTGGAGATGGTGGTGAGCTTTCCCTGTTCCTCACGCTGAACGGCCAGCTTCCTCTGAATGGGTCCCGCCAGAGCTGTGACTGCGAGAATCGCCAGTGGGAAGCCAATGATGATCACCAGTCCCAGTCCGGGTGAAATGGTCAGCATGATCACCGCAACGGCGACGAACGAGACCAGGGCAGCAATAACCTCAGAAACGAACACGACGAAAGCACCGAGGTGATCTGAATCGTTGAGGATGGCCGTGACGACGTCACCGGCAGGCTTGTCCTGTTTGGCCGAGCGACCGGCACGGGCAACGCGGTGAGCGACGGTACGAGAAGCACCGAGCGCCCCCTTGAGCCAAGCCGAGATCTCCGCGACCTGGTTCAGGCCGTTGGTGATCGCAAGAGTCGCAACGAGCAGGACGAACACACCGACCCACTGCCAGACACGGACGTTGAGCCCACTGTCGATGCCCGCGTCGACCGCCCGACCAACGACGACGTTTAAGAAGGTGGCCGCGATCGCGTTAATCGTCAGCATCGTCGTCTGGAAGACGATGGGCCCCCGGCAGGTTCGAACGACGCCCTTCAGGAACTCCCAGGGGGTTTCGCCCAGATGGTCGGCTTTCCCGGTGGGAGCCTGGAGCATCTTCAGCCAGCGTCGGGGCGTTTTACCCAGCGGCGGAAGAGTCGTGTCGAGTTCGTCTGCCCGCGAGCGAAGAAACCCGAGGGTCTCTTCGGTGGCAGCCCGCTGAGCGGCTGCGGTGTCCGGAATTCCTCCCGGGGTGCCCTTTGGATTGGACTGACTATTAGGCGTAGTTGTATTACTCAAGATTCTTGCCTTTGAACTGTGTCTCACGATAGTTGCGCGCGTGCGCAATCGCCGCGGGGATGAAGGGGCAACGCGGCGGGCCCACCGGACCGCGAAGGGCAATTCCAGGACTCTGACCTGGGCTAATGCACTTCGCGCGGTTTCATTTCACTTGAGACATGTCCGCAAGGCTATCACTGGCAGTGTGTCCAAACGAACCTGGAACGTAACGATTTGAACATTTGTGGGCCAGATGACTCGGCTACGCTGATAAGTGTCCAAAGTCCCGGCTAACAGGCGGCTGCTAACTCAAAGGATGAGAACTTGTCGAATCGACTAATGGTGATCGGTAGTGGCACTTCTACGGTGATTGACCGCGTCTATGAAGAAGTGAAGTCAAATCTTACCGAGGGACTATCGGCTCAGACACTTCAGCTTGAGAACGTGGATAGCACCGGAAACGTTGGGAGCGATTCCCTGCAACTCCGTGATATCGCAGACGACGTGGCAGCAACGACGGTGCTCCAGAACCCCGGAGCAGCATCAACCGAGGAGGCCATCAGTCTTCGTTCCTCCGGTGAAGGCATCGTGCTGGTGAAGGCCCTGCCAGAGGTTCCGGCCCCCAGTTTCGATCTTCTTGGCTGGAACCTAACTGTTGCTGCGGACTCGGGTCTCAGCGTTCTCTATGCCCTGGATGCCTCCGGCATGAGCGCGGACCTGATCAAAGCGGACGTCGAGTCGTTCCTGACTCGCGCTGCCGACAACCATGCGACGGTAGCAGGCGTGGTCGTGGCCGGAGTTCGTGGAGTCCAGGTGGAGGCGGCCGTGCCGGTTCTGTCTTCCCCGCTTTCGTCGGCGGACGTCACTGCACTGTTGGCCACCAAGTCGACTGCGCTCACCCCCGTCGCGTTTAAAGCCAACCTTTTGGCTCGCGCGGCCGCGAACCGCAGGCGGATCGTCCTCCCTGAGGGCGAGGAGCCTCGCATTCTCAAAGCAACCGAAGAGCTCCTTGCTCAGGGCGTCGCCGACATCATCCTGGTCGGTGATCCTGAGTCAGTTCGCGCCAAGGCGGCAGAGGCCGGAGCCTCGATCGACGGAGCGAGGATCATCCCCACCTCTGACCCGGAGCTGGCTCCAAAGTACGCGGAAGAACTTGCGAAGATCCGTGCCTCAAAAGGAATGACCCTGGAGCAAGCTGCCGAACTGGTTGCTCAGCCGACCTACTTCGCAACGATGATGGTGCAGATGGGCGATGCCGATGGAATGGTTTCGGGTGCGACCCATACCACCGCTGACACCATTCGCCCTGCCTTCCAAATCATCAAGACCGCTCCCGGTGCTGGGATGGTCTCGTCAGTGTTCCTGATGCTCATGGCCGACAGGGTCCTAGTCATGGCCGACTGCGCCGTGGTGGTTGCCCCCACCTCAGACCAGCTTGCCCAGATTGCAATTAGCAGTGCCAATACCGCACGCCAGTTTGGAATCGACCCAAAGGTCGCCCTGCTCTCATACTCCACTGGGACATCCGGCATGGGCCCGTCCGTTGACATGGTCACCAGTGCCGTGAAAAAGGTCCGTGAGGACGCTCCGGCTCTGGCCGTCGAAGGCCCCATTCAGTACGACGCTGCCGTTGATCCAACAGTTGGAAAGCAGAAGGCCCCCGACTCGGATGTCGCAGGTCAGGCCAACGTCCTAATCTTCCCCAGCCTTGATGCCGGGAACATCGGATACAAGGCGGTTCAGCGCTCTTCTGGGGCAGTTGCGGTCGGGCCGATTCTTCAGGGACTGAACAAGCCGGTCAATGACCTTTCCCGCGGTGCCCTGGTAGAGGACATCATCAACACGGTCGTCATCACGGCGATCCAAGCCGAAGGCGAGAAATAGTAATGCCCCAGACAGTACTGGTAATTAACTCCGGTTCGTCCTCTATCAAGTATCAGCTGGTTGATCCGGCCAGTGGCCACAACCTGGCCAGCGGAATCGTCGAACGCATCGGCGAACCGATGGGCCACATCCACCACCGCTACTCCGTCAAAGAAGTTGACATCAACGAGCCGATCCCGGATCACGCCGCCGGCTTGAAAATGGTGCTGGACCTATTCGATGAGGTCGGGCCGACCCTGGCTGAGGCACATATTGCCGCCGTCGGCCACCGAATTGTTCAGGGTGGTCGCTACTTCTCCGGACCCGCACTGGTTGATGAGCGAGTGGAACGCCTCATCGACGAGCTCTCAGCTTTGGCACCGCTTCACAACCCCTCAGCCCTGGTCGGGATCAAGGTGTCGGAGAGCCTTTTGCCTCACATCCCCCAGGTCGCGGTTTTTGACACTGCCTTTTTCCAGGATCTCCCCTCTCAATCAGCGCTTTACGCCATCGACCGTGAGGTCGCTGAGCGCTATTCGATTCGGCGCTACGGTGCTCATGGGACCTCTCACCAGTTCGTTTCCAAGCGTGTTTCGGAGATCCTTGGGGACAAGGACCTGAAGCAGATCGTCCTCCACCTAGGAAACGGTGCGTCTGCTGCCGCGATTGTCGGGGGACATGCGATTGACACATCAATGGGCCTGACCCCCCTTGAGGGGCTTGTAATGGGCACCCGTTCCGGCGACGTCGACCCGGCGGTGGTAATCCACCTTCAGCGCGTTGGTGGTTACACCTATGAACAGGTTGATGAGCTCCTCAACCGCAAGTCCGGCCTAAAAGGCTTGGCGGGTGACAACGACATGCGCGAGGTCCGTGAGATCGTGAAGTCAGGCGATGATTCCGCCCGTAAGCGAGCCCGCGAAGCCCTCGACGTTTACGTCAACCGCATCATCAAATACATCGGTGCTTACACGGCCGAGATGGGTGGCGTTGACGTCATTTCGTTCACCGCCGGAATCGGTGAAAACGACATCGATATTCGCCGCGAGATCTGTGATCGACTGAAGCCACTGGGCGTCCTCATTGATAAGGAAGCCAACAACCAGCGGCCTCGAAACCCCATCACCATTTCGAAACGTGGTAGCGTCTGCCGCGTAATGGTTGTTCCAACCAATGAGGAACTGGCAATCGCCGTCCAGGCAATGACCGTCGTTTAGTACGTCTATGAACACACTTCGCGAACAGTCAGTCTACGATCAGGGCTTCGTGCGGGTCGCCGCCGTCAGCCTGCCCGTCGCGCTCGCCGATCCGGAAGCAAACGCCCGCTCGATCATTGACGCCGCACATCGGTGCGACGAGCAGGGCGTAGGCCTGGTTGTCTTTCCCGAGATGTGCGTTACCGGATACTCCCTCGATGATCTACTGACCCAGCGCGAACTACTGCACGGAGCGATCCGGGGCATTGAAACCATCGTGACCGCCAGCCGTGAGATGGCAGCAATCCTTCTGGTCGGAGCCCCGCTTGAGTTCGCGAACGCACTGTATAACTGCGCTTTGGTGATTCATCGCGGACGGATCCTTGGCGTGCAGCCGAAGGAACACCTCGCCTCGTACAGGGAGTTCTACGAGAAGCGGCACTTCTCCACCACCCCTGCATTACTACTGGATGACGAAGTCCGCTGGCTTAGCTGGGACTCAGGTTTGAAGGAAGTGCCAGCAGGCGGCGAGTTCTTCGTTTCGATGGCAGACCGCGAACCGGAAGATTCGCGCCTAGGGAATCGGCGAACCTCGGAACCAGCCAGGGACGTGTCCCAGCTGATTCCGTTCGGCCAGTTCAGGGTTGATGTAACGGACGTTCCGGGAATGCAGGTGG
>JBATQJ010000098.1:0-2167 GCA_049291975.1 Scrofimicrobium sp. | reverse complement strand
AGTCAGCGGGTTCTAGTTGCACCTCTAGCAGCAGTTCTAAGTGTCTCAAGGACATGACATTTTCGACCGCTAAACTCAATCCGATTCGAGTGACCTCTGGCGGTTGCTCAGCGCTGAACCTAACTGGAGACCAACGTCCATGGACGATCATCGATAGGGCGGCGAAGGCTTGCGGTTTGAATCCGCAGGTCATCCTCGTGACCCTTCAAAAGGAACAGTCGGGTCTTACTCAGCCAAAGACGGACGCGGTATGGGCTAAAGCTATGGGTGCTGGTTGCCCAGATAACAGCGGTTGCGACGCGGCGCAGGCGGGTTTCGCAAAGCAGATCTATTACGGCGCTGAGAAGCTAGCTACGTACAAGATCAATGCCACATGGGAGCAATACATCCTCGCGTTCCAGAACAAGCAGAGTGTGACGGTCGCGAACAACACTGCCGCAGCCTGCGGTTCCCAAACCTTCAAACTCGACAACTATGCAACTGCTTCCCTCTACATGTACACGCCCTACGTAGGAAACGGAACAGGTAACAGCTGTCCTGCCATCGGACAGAAGATGTTCTGGGACTTGATGAATAGGTACTTTCCGAACACCCAGGAGACCATGTTCGGTTGGGTGCAGGTCGGATCTACGAAGTATTACTTTGACCCGAACACGGGGAGACCCTGGTCGGGTTGGTTGACTGAGGGTGGGAAGCGGTACTACTTGCATTCGGATGGTTCTGCTCATACGGGGTGGGGCAATGTGAGTGGTCAACTGTATTACTTTGATCCCAGTACAGCTGCGGCTCGAACGGGTTGGGTCCGAATAGGAACGACTGACTACTACTTCAACCCGACAACCGGTGCTCTCGAGAACGGTGCCTTGAGCGCGAAGGGAGCCGCTATCGCGAACGCAGCGAAGAGTCAGGTTGGTGTCGCCATAGGTGAATGCACTTGGGTAGTTGCGCGGGCGCTCGAGAGTGCCGGAATCAACATGTCTTGGTATGCGGGAACCTCAGCCGCTCCCTATTTGGCTGCTGGCGCGCTTCAGGTGACTGGTGAATGGAAAACGGGAGATATTCTCATTTGGCCGGGCAATCACGTGGCAATCTACATAGGCAACGGTCAAGCGGTTCATGGCGGTTGGTCCACGTCCAAAACTACAGTCATTTTTGGGACGAAAGTTTTCGTCGGCAGTTCGGCAGTAGCAGTGGAACCTTCAACGGTGGTTCGATTCAGTTAGTGAATGGTTCTTAGCATTCGTCTAATTCCTATTTTGGGAGTTGCAAGCCTGCCAATCTTGCCTGCTCTCTAAACGACGGAACCAGTTTCACAACCTCGTCGAACTTCCCGCTCGCAAGAACCAGACCATCCTCCATATAGAAAAGTTGGTCGGCGTCTTTGACGGTTGAGAGTCGATGGGCCACGGAGATTACTGTAACTTCGCCATGAAGCCTCTTCAAAGAGTCGGTAATCTTCGATTCGGTCTTGGTGTCGAGCGCCGACGTTGCCTCGTCCATTATCAGAATGTAAGGATCGGAGTAGAGAGCCCTCGCAATTCCTAACCGTTGCCTCTGGCCCCCCGAAAGGGCTATTCCGCGCTCGCCTATTCGGGCGTGTAATCCGCCAGGCCGATCTTTGACTGCCTTCCAAAGTTGAGCACGCTTGAGGCACTGAATGACTTTCTCTTCATCGATATTTCCGCGCCAACTAAGAGCCACGTTCTGCGCAATCGTGCCATCAAACAGAGAAACGTCCTGTGGAACATATCCGACTTTGAGACGCCATTCGCCCAGAACATCCTCAAGTGGTTGTTCGTCAATGTAGATCTCTCCGGACTGGGGGATCAGGAGACCGAGAATAATGTCCACCAGGGTCGACTTTCCAGATCCGGACTCGCCGACAATACCGATCCGGGTTCCCATGCGGACAGTCATGGAGACATCGTTGACGGCAGGGTCTTCTCGTGAGGGATACGTGAAAGTAACGTGCTGTAGCCTAAGCTCTTCTGGATTCTTTTCAAGCCCTTCTTTTCCGAGGTTTTCGGTGCGCAGACGGTACTCGTCAAAGCTCTGCAGGTCGCCTAGAACAGCGTCGACTTGCGCTCGATTTCCGTTCAGAGTGTTTGTCGTCGACTGAAAGATGACTAATCCGGGAATGAGTCTCATTCCTGTAACTGCGAACAGG
>JBATQJ010000097.1:0-37503 GCA_049291975.1 Scrofimicrobium sp. | reverse complement strand
TTGTAGTTGTACCCCATCGAGTGTCCGTGCGCGCCGGTGTCGTGGATGACGACCAGATCCCCAATCTCAATCTCGGGTAGTGCCCTATCGATCGCCAGCTTGTCGTTGTTCTCGCACAGCGACCCCGTGACGTCATATACGTGGTCGAGGGGTGCATCCTCTTTCCCCGGAACCGTCACGTGGTGGTAGGCGCCATACATCGCTGGGCGCAGTAGGTTCACCGAACTGGCATCCAACCCGATGTAGTGCTTGTGAATGTTCTTCTCGTGGATCGCTGTCGCAACTAGCCATCCGTTCGGCCCTGTGATGTAGCGGCCAAGTTCCGTAACCACCGCAAGCTCAGGCAACCCTGCCGCCACGATGGTCTCGTTGTACGCCTTCTCAACCATTTTCCCGATGACGGCAACGTCCGGTCCCACTTTGCCTGGTTCGTAAGGGATCCCAATGCCTCCGGAAAGGTTCACTAGGAAGAACTCCGCGTCGCACTCCTCACTCAAGTCGACGACCAACTGGAAGAGGATCTTCGCCAGTGCCGGATAGTATTCGTTGTCCGTGGTGTTTGAGGCGAGGAACGAGTGGATTCCGAACCGCTTCACCCCTAGTTCCTTCAACCGGTTGATCGCGACCGGCATTTGTTCAGGTGTCAGCCCGTACTTCGCGTCTCCTGGGTCTCCCATCACGCGCGTCCCCAGCTTGAAGTCACCGCCCGGGTTATACCGCAGGCTAATTTCCTCTGGAATTCCGCCATTCTCGGCGAGGAACTCAATGTGGCTGATGTCGTCCAGGTTGATGATGACACCCAGTTCGCTAGCCAGCTGATACTCCTCGGCCGGAGTCACGTTCGAGGAAAACATGATTTCGTGCCCTTTGAATCCCACCGCGTCCGCCAATAGCAGTTCGGTGTACGAGGAGCAGTCCACTCCGCATCCCATATCCTTCAGGAGGTGGAGGATCGCAGGGTTTGGAGTCGCTTTCACCGCGAAGTACTCCTTGAAACCAGGATTCCACGAGAACGCCTCCTGCAGGGCGCGAACGTTGTCGCGAATCCCCTTTGCGTCGTAAAGATGGAAGGGCGTGGGAATCTCTGCTGCTATCTCGCGTAGCTTCTGGAGTGGGGGTGCAAGGCGAGGCATTAGCGCTCCTGGTCTGTATCTTGGGGTCTCGATGATCCAGATGAACTCCGGACGGGTGGTCTTGTTAGTGGATAATTGCCAAGGGACGCATCAAAGTGGCTCCGACCGGAGTTCTCGCACTTCGCAACTCGGGTAATGCTGGGTCCCGGTCGGCGCGAGCACCTCGACGGGCGGGAGCCGATAGTCGTCTCGGCACGGTACTTTGGACTGAGTCGAAGTTCCCACGCCCGCCTACCGCGCAAGTTCCTGTAGCAGAGCGCTGAGGCGGGCAACAGCCTCCGCCGTGTCCTCATGCGTACCAAACGCTGTGAGGCGGAAACATCCCTCACCCGCGGGACCAAATCCGACACCCGGAGTTCCGACAATCTGGGTCCGATTCAGTAGCAGATCGAAAAACTCCCACGAGTCCATTCCGCCCGGGCAACGGAACCACACGTAGGGAGCGTTCCTACCACCAGAAACTGAGATTTCGCCCTCCTCCAACGAGGAGCGAATCAGCTCGGCATTCCGCAGGTAATACTCGATGGATTCGCGAGTCTGCTCCACGCCCTCGGGCGTGTAGATCGCGGCAGCAGCCCGCTGCACAACGTAGGGCACCCCGTTGAACTTGGTCGCCTGGCGGCGGTTCCACATGGGCTTCAAAGCCACACCATCGACCATCAGTTCCTCTGGCACAACGGTCCACGAGCAACGCAACCCGGTGAATCCGGCGGTCTTGGAGAACGAGCCGAACTCGATTGCGACCTCTTTCGCGCCCTCGATCTCGTAGATGCTGCGGGGAACATCGTCCTCGGTAATGAAAGCTCGATACGCCGCATCGTAGAGGATCACCGAGTCGTTGTCGCGAGCGTAGTCAACCCACCGCTTCAGTTCAGCGCGGGTCAGCGTGGCACCCGTTGGGTTGTTCGGATAGCAGAGGTAAATAAGGTCAACATGGCTCTGCGGTAACGGCGGCTTGTAACCGTTCTCTTCGTTGCAGGGCAGGTAGGTGAGGTTCGTCCAACGACCATCAATGTAGTCGCCAAGGCGCCCGGGCAATGCGTTCGAGTCGATGTAGACCGGGTACACCGGGTCTGCTACCGCTACGGTCGCGTCCGGGGCGAAGAGCTCCTGAATGTTTCCGCAGTCCGACTTGGCTCCGTCGCTAACGAAGATGTCGGCGGGGTTGATTTCGACTCCGACCTGGGCATATTCGCCTGCGGCAATCGCCTCGCGCAGGAACGGGTATCCCTGCTCTGGGCCGTAGCCGCGGAAACCCTCGCTGGTTAGTTGTTCATCCGCCGCGGCTTTCAGTGCCTCAACGCTGGCCTGCGGGAGCGGCCTCGTCACGTCACCGATCCCAAGGCGGAGCAGTCTCTGGTCCGGGTGTTCGGCCTGATAGGTAGCGACCCGCTTCGCCACTTCACTGAATAGGTACGAGGAAGGAACTTTCGCATAGTTCTCATTCACCATCGACATCAGTTGTCCTTCTCCTCGCCCGCAGTTTCGAGTAGGTCATCCATTCCGTAGAGGCCCGGCGCTTTCCCGGCCACAAACTTGGCTGCCCGAACCGCACCGTTTCCGAACACCTGGCGCGACTGGGCAACATGGCGCAGTTCGATAATCTCGTCATCAAGAAGGAAGAGGACCGAGTGCTCCCCAACCACCGTTCCGCCGCGGACCGCATGGATGCCGACTTCGCCTCCACGAGGCTGGTCATCGTCGGGGGTTCGTCCGTACACAAACGGGCGATCTGGATCGGTGGCGTCTCGGAGCGTCTCCGCCAACGTCAGGGCCGTGCCCGAGGGAGCATCAACCTTCATTCGGTGATGTGCCTCAATGATCTCGGCATCGACGGGACCGAGCATCCGGCCGGCGTCTTCGGTGAGCTTACGCAAGACACTAACTCCGAATGAGAGGTTGGCAGACTTGAAAATGGGAATAGTCTGCGCCGCTTCCTGAAGAAGCGTCAACTGAGCATCGTTGTGACCGGTTGCAGCGATGACAACTGGTTTGTCAGTCTTCAGTGCATAGTTCAAGACCGAGTCCAGCCCCTCCGCGCGTGAAGCATCGACGATGACGTCGAACTCTTCGCGAACGTCCTCAAGAGTTCTGTAGAAGGGACGCGTCTTGTCGTCCACAGCATGGGGGTCCACTGCAGCAACGATCACAACGCCGTCCTGCTTGTCTTTGGCCGCGGCGATCACGGCCTGCCCAAGCTTGCCGACTCCGTTTAGGACAATCCGAGTCAAAACAGCCTCCCAAAACCCGTACCAACACTCGGCCCAAGACGCAGCGAAGACCCATCTTGCAACCGCCCAAAGCATAGTCAGCGCATGACCGAGTCCGCAGAAATGCCCACCGCCACCTTCAACGAGCCCCTACCCCTCGTGCCACACCGGCCCAGCACAGATCACGCGCGTCGACTATCGACTCGCGTTGCGCACCCCATCTGGGGGGCGCGAACGGCCACATACTCGACCTTCTTGCCGCGAGCAATCGATCAAACCAAGTCGAGCACCCCATACGAGAGGCACAAGCCAGGTTCTTCTAGGATTGACTTCTATGTCTAGTGATTTGTTCCAGGGTTCGCTGGTGCTTCCCCACTCTTTCTATGAACGGGAGACGCTGGAAGTTGCCCGCGACCTGATCGGCTGTCATCTGCACAGGAAGCTGCCGGAGGAACTGGGCGGGGAAATCCTCGTCGGGCAGATCACGGAGACCGAAGGCTACCTTGGGGAGTTCGACGATGCCGCCCATACTGCTCGCGGCAGGACCAAAAGAAACCAGGTGATGTTTGGTCCGCCTGGATTCACCTACGTCTATTTCATCTATGGGATGCACTGGAACCTGAACGTCGTAACAATGCCGGAGGGCATCGGCCAGGGTGTCCTCATTCGCGGCGTGGTTCCAATCCAGGGCGAGGAGACAATGGCGAAGCTTCGCGGCCGACCGAAACCTCTGGCGGACGGACCAGGCAAACTGTGCCAGGCATTTGCGATCACCGGGGATGACTATGGAACGGACCTAACCGGTGATCAAATCTTCATCACCGAGAGAACCAGCCAGGTGAACGTTCGTACCACTCCCCGAATCGGAATCGACTACGCAACCAGCAAACACGAGCCCTGGCGGTTCATAGACTCGGATAGGGTCCGCCGCTGACCCCAAGTACCGGGGCGCGGCAGACACCTACGCTCCCTGATTTGCCAATCACGACGGGGACATTTCGGACCGAATTTTCGGCGTGTTGCAGCCCTATCTGATTGGCAAACCGGAGTGGGCGAGGATGTCGCCAATCATGACGGTCAGAAGACGATTGTCTGGTTTTCGTTCCGGATAACCCGGTCCTCGGCGTGCCACAGTACAGCGCGAGCCAAGACTTGACGCTCGACATCAGCACCACGGCGAGCCAACTCCGCTATCGAATCCTTGTGGCTGACGCGGATGGTGTCCTGCTCAATGATTGGACCCTCGTCCAAATCCTCAGTCACGTAGTGCGAGGTGGCACCGATCAGCTTGACGCCGCGTTCCTTCGCCTTCTTATAGGGGTTGGCTCCAATGAACGCGGGCAGGAACGAGTGGTGGATGTTAATCACCGGAACCCCCAGCTCCTTGAGAAAATCACTTGAGAGAATCTGCATGTAACGCGCAAGGACAACGAAGTCGACGTTGCCTTTCAGGAGCGCAAGAATCTCCGCCTCCGACTTTGCCTTGTCCGGTCCCTTCTGGCTGGGGACATGGAAGAACGGGATGCCCAGGGAACGCACATCCTCGGCCGTGTCGGTGTGGTTCGAAATGACCATCGGAATGCTCACTGGCAGTTCGCTCCGGCGATACCTCCACAGCAGATCCAGCAAGCAGTGGTCTTGCTTGCTGGCAAGGATCGCCATGCGCTTCGGCACCTCCATGTCACGCAGGGACCACTCAAGGCCGAAGGGCTCAAGCGTCTTGGCTATGTCTGCCTCAAGGTCTGGTTGGCTGGCAACCAACTCTGGTTTCAGGAAGACAATGCGCTGGAAGAACATCGGGTGGTCTTCCTCGTCCGTCGCGAACTGGTCGAGGGAGAGGATATTGCCCCCATTGCGGGTAATCATCGCCGAAACGGCGGCGACGATTCCCGGGGTATCGGGGCCGTGCACAACCAGGCAGGCGTGATCGTGGTTCAGAGGAAGTTGCGGTTGGGTCATGGCTCTATTCTGCCCTCAGAGCTTTGCGCTCGAATCTTGCGTTCGCTAACAGGATGTAAGCGACCAGTAGCACTAGTGAAAGAACGATTGCGGACATCCATCGTCCTAGTAAGTCCATTCCTATTTGCTCGCCGACCAGGTCGGCGAAAGCGTAGCTTCCAACGCCAAGAAGAGTTGTCTGGATCAGTCCCGAGAGCCGGGTTCCCCTGACAAACATGCTGGACATCACGCCGATAGCCAGGCCGACGACCATCATCCAGGCAAGGTTCACGACTTCTCCTTCTCAGGTCTCCCAATTTCAAGTACCCCTGATTCTCCCATGTCAGCGGTCGAAACCACACCGTTCCCCGGCTCATCGAGCTCTGGTGTCATGGCCGGGGCCGCACCCTTAGTCGACCTACCCCGCTTCGGCACACGATTCGCCAGCCAGACAGCAACGGACACCAGGATCATCCCGAAAACCTCAAAGGCATTGGGGATTTGGCGAAGCATGATCGCCCCGACAACCACAGAAGTAACAGGTAGCAACGCAGTCAGTAGGGCAAACGTCGCGTCGCTGATACGCCCAAAAGCGGTGGCATCAATAGAGTAAGGAAGTGCAGTCGAGAGGACTCCGACACCTATCAGCATCAGGATCAGGTTCCCCGTGAAGTGCACGTGGAACGCGTCAGCATGGAAGAGCGGCAGATAGATAATCGTAGCCGCGCTCAATCCAAGTGCCAGCGATGGCCCGGTCGGCCTACGCCTCGAAATGTATGAGCCGAGCGATATGTAGCATGCCCAGGCGACCGCCGCACCAAGGATGAAGAGGAACCCCATGCGCACCGTCGGGTTGCCAAGATCAACCCCCCAACCGCCGATCGAGAATATTCCGACGAGGGCGAGAACGGCGGCGATGCGAGGTGTCCACCCTCGTCCACGAACGACCGCGACGATGACCGGTCCGATGAACTCGACCGAGACGGCAGCACCCATCGGCATACGGGCGATTGCCTCGTAGAAAAGGGAGTTCATGGCTCCGAGCACCAGGCCGAAGACGACGGCGACTAGTACCGCTTTCGGAGTCCACACCTGTTTCCAAGGGCGCCACAGAAGTAGTAGAACAACCGCACCGAGCGCCATCCGCCACCAGACGACGCCGGGCGGTGGCATCAGAGTGAAGAGGCCAACTGCGATCGCCGCGCCGACGTACGTGAAAATGCCCGAGGAAACAAAGAGCGCGGGGACCGGTGGTCGGCGTCGTGCCGCTTGGGTTTCCGGGACCACTACTGAGCGCTTGGTTCGGGATCGCCCTCGTCCGCTGGCTCGAAGGTGAGCGCGACGGAGTTCATGCAGTAGCGCATGCCGGTCGGGGTCTGGGGAGCATCGGGGAAAACGTGACCCAGGTGCGAGCCACAGTTCGAACAACGAATCTCGGTACGGGGATAACCAAGCAGATAATCGGTGCTCTCGCTAGTTGCACCTGAGTAGGCACGGAAGAAGCTGGGCCACCCGCAACCGGCGTCGAACTTGGCTCCGGCGTCAAACAGCTTCTGGCCGCAACCCTTGCAGTAGTAGGTGCCGGGGCGCTCCTCATCCAACAAGTCGCCGGTGCCGGGACGTTCAGTCGCAGCATTTCTTAGGACTTGAAACTCGAAGGGAGTGAGCTTGACCTTCCACTCTTCTTCGGTCTTCGGGTAACTCATGATGCTCCTCCTTTTACTACGGTCCATTCTGCTCTTAACGTGGGTTGACGGACAGAGCGGGCCGAGAAGCGGTGCCGTAGCTGTGGCACTGGTTGCACTTGAGGGAGTTTAATTTGTTGCAACTCATGGGGACAGATACACTTTCTGAGTCTTGCAGTACGCTCGGCGATCCCGAGAACTGCAAGTAGGCCCCCATCGTCTAGAGGCCTAGGACACCGCCCTTTCACGGCGGCGACACGGGTTCGAATCCCGTTGGGGGTACTTATAGTGACGTTCACTTGTCTCCAGCAGACCATTACCGATAATCACACTCAAGTATTTGAGACAAATTCACGCCCTCCCCTACCTACTGGTTAATTTCTCTGAGACGATCTATTGGGTGACTTATCAGAAGTGTGGCCAAGGTTCCCTGGACCGCGGATATTTGGGAACTTTTGCATTCTCGCGTCACTTTTCTTAGGCGACTGTCTTTCTATGAGTTAGAAGGATTGTGCCCGAACGTGTAAGGGAGGAGCGGCTGTGACAGAAGCTAGTCATGCCCTCTATCAACGGAACTCCTCAGAGGCGGACGAGCAAGAGCTTCTAGAGGCTCTGCGAAAAGGTGACCTCTCTGCTTACGAGGAATTGTGGTGCCGCCATCACCGCGCCGCAATGACTCTTGCCAAGCAACTAGCTCCAGGGTACGAGGAAGACCTTGTCGCAGAGTCCTTTACCGCGATCCTGCACACCATAGTCGTCTCGGGCAAAGGGCCCGTGGATGGATTCCGTTCTTATCTGTTCGCCACGATTCGCAACGGTGCCATGAAGCTCAATAAAGAGGCAAACATGGTCGCCGTTTTTGACCCAGAGGGGCTCGAAGCCGTCACCCCCACAGAGGATCCCTTCGACGTAGTGGCCGCTGAGGAGTCCGCAGCGGTTATCCGCGCTTTCCACGCCCTGCCAGAACGGTGGCGCACTGTTCTTTGGTTAGCGGAGGTGGAGGACGCTCCTCGTCCAGAGATTGCTGAAAAACTAGGGATCGGCCTAAATGCGACCTCGGCATTGCAACGCAGGGCACGCCAAGGGTTGCAGTTCGAATGGCTCCGGGAGTTGTTGCCGAGTTGGATGCGAGGCGACCCGAAGCACGTCGCTGATTCGATTCCGAAGCTAGTCACCGGGAGTTTAGACGCGAAAGCCAAAGCACGTGTCGATCAACACCTCGAGACATGTGACCAGTGCTCCGAGGTCTACAAAGAGGTTCGCGAGGCGTGGTCCCACATTGGTAGCCGGTCTCTTGGCGCCCTTGGTTTTGGGGCGCTTGGGGCAGTTCTGATGGGCGGCGCCTACCGGATCGGCGCGGGAGCAGGGGTTGCAGCGGCGGCCACCCTCGCCGAAGTGGGTGCTGGTACTGCCACTGCTGGCACCACTGGAACGACAGCATCTGGTGCCGCGTCTGTGGGGACTTCCGTTGGCACCTCTGCCTGTGCCTCTGCTGGTACAGCAGGCTCCGTTGGATCAGGCGCGGCGATAGCCGGAGGCGCACTAAAGCTGGTTTCTGTTGCGGCTGGAGTAGTTATCGTTGCGGAGATCACTATCGGCGGTGCCTCCAGCTTTTTTGACACGGCCAGCGCCTCCGCGGACGCACCCGATCCCGGGACCACCTCATCCGCTGGTGCGTTGCCTGACCCCAACGCCACAGACTCGAAGATAGGCGCGTTGGAGACCGGCAAGGGAACGCAAGCCGTGGCGACGAACCCAGAGGATGAAGGAACCGACGCTACAGAAATCTCTGGGACACAATATGGGGATGTGCCATCCGGATACGATTCCCTGGGCCGACTATCGGGCGAGGATTGGGTGCCGTATCTAGACGTCAACTCTGACGGAGGGACCGCGTTTGTCCCCGCCCCACCACCCGTGCTGATACCGAAAGACGACGTTGATCCACCTCCAGAGATAGAGATAGACACGGCAGTGCTACCAACGCCGGAGTTGCTGACAGTGCCTAGCGACCGCGAGTACATCGCACCCGTCTTACTCGGTAGTGCTGAGCCTCTGAGCACGGTGATCATTGAGGTGCGTGAGCCTCAAGCACTAACTCCGATAAACGCCGTATATTCCGTTCCCGCCGATGAGGATGGTACCTGGACCATCGATCTAAGCACAGTAGGCCTTGAAGCGGGTCAAGTCGAGGCCCGCATATGGCAGACGAAAGACTGGAAGACGTCTTTGGCTCTGCAGACCGTTTTCATGCTGGAATCCCCTGGACTCACGCTTCTCGGCTACACGGCGCTCAATTCTTCCGATGCTGCACAGTTGGGAATCCCTGTCGACTTCAACGGACCGGCGGGGGCGAGCATGTGCCTGGTAACGGACACCAACCAGCGGTTCGAGATACCAATTGATGGCAACGGCACTGCACGGCGGTTCTTACGTTTCATTGGCGAGGGAACTTACGATCTTCGGTTCATGCAATGCGACGGGAATCGCTACGGACCGGCCCATCACACTACAGTCGAGGTGCTAGGTGATGGGACACCGGGGCGAGAGGGATTCGATCTGGAGGGGGAGCCTCGTACAGTGTTCGTCGACAAGGAATAGCAGACGAGGGGTGCGGAAAGTCTCACGGCTTATCGGTGAATTGATTTTGCAGATGCCCGCTTGATAGGGCAATCTAGGTGCAGGTCAAAAACCGAGTGGATTTCGATCCGCGAAAGTTAAGGCCCCTTAGCGCAGTTGGTTAGCGCGCCGCCCTGTCACGGCGGAGGTCGCGGGTTCGAGTCCCGTAGGGGTCGCAGGTCGGCTCACAGGTCGACCTTTCGGCTCTGTAGCTCAGTTGGTAGAGCGTTCGACTGAAAATCGAAAGGTCACGGGATCGACGCCCGTCGGAGCCACCACTGCATCACCCCTGGCCCCAGTTCGCCGAGGCTTTGTTGTTTCTCCAGGTCAGCGGGTGTTTAAACCCAGTTTTGAGGCCAATTTTCCCCCTGTTCTTAGGGTGTTTTAGCGCTCAGAGGCGGGGCATATCCGGCTCATGGGATTCTGGTGGGGTTATTGAACTAGGAAAGATAGCCGTCCTCGCCATCTTCTCTAGTCCCATTTCGGAAAGACAGCCAAAGTCACCGCTTCCGCACCGAAAGCATGCGGATTATGAGGCCGAGAGTGGTGATCGCGGCTCTCTTTCCTCTTGAGCCATTTCGTGAGTGGCGACTTAGGCTCTCTTTCGGGCCTCTCGAACCAGGAAGCGACCGAGAGCGGCGATGTCCGCCATAAATCACTCCAGACGGCGAGGGAATAGCGCTCTCGTGGCCGAACCCATTCTCGCGACCGACAAGGACCTCGCTACTTAGACCCTTAGCTGCACAGGTGCAGGGTGTGCCCGGAATCTTAGCAACCGCAAACTTAGGATCTGGGGCGCCGCGAACCTAGGACCGACCGTACCGGGGGCTTGGTAGGTTTGTTCCCATGAGTGATTCTTCTGGTGACATTGTGGCGTTTTGGGAACGGGTTCGGATCGAGCTTCCTCACCTTCCGGAAGCTGTTCCCGAGGCGTGGGCCTTTGGTGCGACACCTGAGATGGCCGACGAACTCCTCACCCTAGTTCTCCAGGGAACCAAGACCGCCACCGCCTCGTCCCTCTGGGAGTGTGAGGAGGACGGTGACCCCGTACCCGAGGCCGGGTCGCTCAGTATCGTCTTGGACGGCGCCGGAATCCCTCGTGCGGTAATCGAAACAACGGACGTAAAGATCGTTCCGTTCAACGAAGTCGATGAGACTCACGCATACGAGGAGGGGGAAGGCGACCGCACCCTCGCCTATTGGCGCGAGGTTCACGAGCACTACTGGCGTAGCTACTCCCCCCGATTTGAACCGGACATGCCGGCTATCTGTGAGAAGTTCAGACTCCTGTACCCAACCTCGGACACGAACTCCGGACAGTTGGCTTAAACTGGAGGTCTCGGCAGCCTTTTACTCGCCGAGACCTCCGATTTTGGCCACAGACCCTCGCCACGGGCGTGGAACTGGGAACGTAGACCTGCTCCGCAGGAGCACAATGAAGCACGTGACTCCCAGCGATACCAAGCAAGCCGAACAACTAACCACACCTCAGACCAAGAAAAGCTGGGCCTCCGAAGCGACGACGATAATACCTGGACTCGCGATAGCCCTGGGCGCTGCGGCCCTCTCATATGGGGTCAACTTCCTTTGGCCGCTGGTCAGCCCAATGATCGTGGCGATCCTGCTCGGCGTTCTGCTGACCAACGTCGTCCATCTCCCCGCCTCGCTCACCCCGGGAATCAACTTCGCATCGAAGAAACTCCTGCGCGCTGGAATCATCCTTCTGGGGCTAAAACTCGTCCTCTCTGACATCGCAGCGCTCGGTGCGCCGATGCTACTGGTGGTGCTCGCGGTCGTCGTCGGTGGGATCTTCGGAACCATCTTCCTCGGACGGCTGATGAAGGTGCCGTCCCGACTCACGCTACTGATCGCGACGGGCTTCTCAATTTGCGGGGCCGCAGCCGTTGCGGGTGCCGCCGGTGTTCTTGACCCTAACGATGAGCACGAGGAAGACACCGTCACCGCTGTCGCCCTCGTCGTCATTTTCGGGACATTGATGATCCCGCTGCTTCCCGCGCTCGCCGCATTGATGCATCTGAGTCCGGAGACCGCGGGACTGTGGGCGGGCGCTTCGGTTCACGAGATTGCCCAGGTCGTCGCGATCGGTGGCATCCTCGGCGGTAGCGCCCTCACCGTCGCCGTTATTGTGAAGCTGTCCCGCGTCCTACTGATGGCTCCCGTCGTCGCGGTCTACAGCGCGCGGCAGCGGGCCTCGCTCAAGAATGCTGCGAACGAGGGATCTCCCGCCAAACTTCCGCCCTTCATTCCCCCGTTCATTCTGGGATTCCTCGGGATGGTTGTGCTGCGTTCTTTCGTGCCACTGCCGGACATGGTCTTGTCGGTAGGAGGAGTCCTCCAAACCGCACTCCTCGCCGCAGCAATGTTCGGCTTGGGTTGCGGAGTGAAGATTCGTGACCTTCGCAAAGTAGGTCTGCGTCCGTTCTTACTCGCTGCATCGGCCACCGTCCTCGTCTCGGTGATCGCGTTCGCCGGCATCAACTGGCTAGCCTAGCCAAGCACTACTTCTTCTCCCCGTATTTCAGGATTGCGGCGTCAATCTGGGAGCGGTAACGTTCGATGATTTCCTTCTGAATGCGGTTATCAATCACGTCCAACCTGGCGTCGTAGTTGACCTCTGCCGCGCAGTTGTAGTCATCAACGGCCTGCTTGATTTCTTGTTCTTGAAACTCATCCCGCTTGTCTTTCGGCGGCTCCATACAGGTGTTTCCAGAGCAACCACTCAGTTCGTCATACCTGTCCCACATTGCCCGGCTCGCTTCGCCTCTGGTTGCAACCCCTTCGTACCCTGCGTCCAACATGCACGAGGACCACTCCGCCTCAAGCTTCTCCATCTCAGGATCTAGCTGCACGGCATCCCAGATTCCATTCATCGCATCAACTAGTTCCCCGAACTCGGGATCCTCGTAGAAGGCATCCGGGGAGTTCCCGTTCGCTTCATTTCCCGCCCACCCATAGCACCCGAACTTTGTCCAGTCGTAGACGTAGTCACCCGTTTCGGAAGCTGCGATGTCTTCAGCCGAGTCTCCGGGACCCATCAGCGTCAGCCAGTATGTCTGCTGCTCCCCTGGGCTCAGGGATGAAACATAGTCTGCGTTTGGATCCGAGTAGTCCACCTCCTGGCTAGCCGCCATACCCTCTTCAAGCCAGGGACTGTTGACGATGCCGTAACCGTACTGCTGTGCAAACTCAAGTGTTCCTTGCGCCCAGGCCTTCACCGTCTCTGCGTTGTACACCGAGACGTTGCGGTTTATCGGGATGTACTCAAAGCCCTCCTTCTTCATGCACTGGGACGCCAGTTCCTCTTCCGCGACGGCCTGAGCCTTCGCTTCTTCTAAGTTGGGACCCTCGGAAAGGAACGTCAGCTCCGACCAAACCAGGCCAAGGTCCAACTCCTCGTCCACACCGCCTGACTGGGAGGACGAGGACGAACAACCGGCGAGCGCCACAGCGACGGCACTCGCGGCGAAGAGAAACTGGATACAGCGACTATGCATGCCCAGAGCCTAATGGAACTCGCTATTTGCGCTTCGCTTTGGCCAGGGCTCCCAGCTACCACCCGGGGTTGACTTCACCAGTTCCTTCAACCGCTTGTCAACTGCCCTCAGGGCCTTGATTGGGACTCCGTTCGCGTCACCCAACGAACTCCTGCCGAACGATCCAGCGGGTCCCTTGATCGACCAGCCGTAAGTCCGCCCCATCGCTGGCCGTATGTACTCAATCACTGGGAACACCACTTGCGATTTCGACGCTGCGTTCCTGAATTATCAGGACAGTCATTCTCGAATCCGCAAACGAGGTGTGTTCCTCGCCTGGCTGCCATTCAACCAGCGAGCCGGGCCTGACCGGGACCTCAATGTCGTCTGCTCCGGCAACCCTCCCGGTTCCAGAAACTACAAAGAAGAGTTGATGCTGACCGGCACGGTGTTTGGGCAGAGAGGATCCGTATTCGAGGACGGCGGCGTCAACTCGGATTCGTTCCAACTGAGTTTGGTCCAGAATCATCGCCATTGAAACGCCTGCGGCGCCTGGGACATCCTCGAACCCAACAACTCTTACTTTCATAAAAGCAAACTACTGTAATCAGAGCATTTCTTCGAGACGGACGACTAGGAGGTGTCTCGCATCCCTGCGGCGGGTTGCGAGGTTCGCAGTAGGCTATGTAGGTCCATAGTCCCCGCCCCTCGGAAGGTTCAGCATGGGAAACAGACTTGGCCGCGCAACCGTGTCCATCGTTGCCGGAGTCGCTTTGCTAGCCGGTTGCTCCAGCGGCACCCCCGCAAGCAATACGGAAAGCAGCAATGACCAGTCGGGCTCGGCCGCCTCCAACGCAGACGGGAGCGAGGGCGGCAAGCCATTAGTCGTCGCCATGGAACTCGCCTATCCCCCGTTTGAAACCAAGGACGAGGCAGGAGATCCCGAAGGCGTTTCCGTCGACTTCTTCCGCGATTTCGCCGAGGCATACGGATACGACCTGACCATTGAGAACACCTCGTTCGACGGCCTTATCCCCATGCTGCAAACTGGCAAGGCCGATGCGGTTATGTCCTCCATGACCATCACAGAAGAGCGCAAACAGTCAGTGGATTTCTCTGATCCGTACGCCCGCGCACAACTGGCGATCCTCGCGAACGCGGATTCGGGCATCGAGAGCATCGACGACTTGAACCAGGCGGGAAAGACCGTGGCAGTTAAGACGGGTTCCACCGGCGACGTCTTCGCGACGAAGAACCTGCCAAACGCCGAGATCGTGAGACTTGCCGACGAAAGCGCCGCCGTCACCGAGGTCACGCAGGGTAAAGCCGACGGCTTCCTCTACGACCAACTGACCATCTACCGCAACCAACAACGCAACCCGGATACGACAAAGGCCGTATTCGTCCCGTTCCAGGACCCCGAATACTGGGGCATCGCAGTCGCGAAAGGGAACGAGGAGCTACTGAATCAACTCAACGAGTTCATTGCCCAGTACTCGAAGGACGGCGGTTTTGACGCGATCACTGAGAAACACCTTGCCGCCGAGAAGAAGGCGTTCGATGACCTTGGATTCTCCTGGTTCTTCGACCTGGACTGAGCGAGCGGTGTACCGAACTTGCTCCGGGGGCAAAGAACATAGAAGATGCCTGCAGACCAGCAACTCTGAGCGCTTTATTGGGGATATCTGATTTTGGGAACTTGGTTTAGGGACGTCCCCGGCCAGAAGACGTCTGCTATGAAGGCGGCGGCCAACTACCTGTTGGTTGCCGCCTTCATCATCGCTGTCTTCTGGGTCTCCCTGTACCAGGCCGGGGTGCGCCTGGATTTCAGCTTTGTCTCCGAGTATCAGGTGCGGCTGGTCGACGGGTTCATCCTCACCCTCAAAATCTGCCTCGCATCGGTAGTTTTAGCATTAGTCATCGGTATTCCGGTCGCGCTGGCGGCGAACTCTCCGATCCTTCCCCTGCGATATGCCGCAGACATCTACGTCAAAATCATCCGAGGCACCCCGCTCTTGGTGCAGATCTACCTCTTCTACTACATCATCGGCACCGCGTGGGGCATCAACAACAAGACCTGGGCTGGCATCATCATCCTCTCCGTCTTCAACGGGGCCTATGTCGCCGAGATCATTCGCGGCTCCGCCTCTTCCCTGGACCGCGATCAGCTCCTGGCAGCCGACGCCGTGGGGTTCACGAAGACTCAGAAGCTCCGCTACGTCGTGTTCCCGCAAATGGTGGCAAGGACGTTGCCCGCGCTGACGGGCCAGTTCGCTTCGCTCATCAAGGACTCCTCGCTGCTGTCAGTCATCGCAATCATTGAAATCACGCAGACCATCCGCGAGATCACCGCAACCAACTACAACTTTTTTGGTGGCTACATTTTCCTCGGAATCCTCTACCTGTGCCTCACGTTGCCACTGATGCTGGTGAGTTCCCACTTTGAACGGAGGTTTGACTATGCGCATTGAGCTTGAAAGCCTCCATAAGTCCTTTGACGACCAGCAAGTTCTGTGCGGTATCGACTTCGCCGAGGATATTTCGACCCTCGCCCTGGTCGGCCCCTCCGGCGGGGGCAAATCCACCCTGCTACGTATCATCGGCGGACTGGAGGAGCCAAACTCCGGAACCGTCAGCGTCGCGGGCAAGCAAGTTGACTATCGCGCCTCGTCCCTCCCGGCCTACCGCGCGTCGCTCGGGTTTGTCTTCCAGCACGCGGGCTTGTTTGACCACCTGAGCGCGCTTGAGAATATCGCGCTTCCTCTGCGAACCGTCCACGGGGTTTCGAACGAGGATGCCGCCGCGCAGTCCCTCGCCCTCCTCAACCGCTTTGGGTTGGACGAGGTCGCCACCAAGCATCCCGCGCAGCTCTCCGGTGGGGAACGTCAGCGGGTGGCGATCGCCAGGGCGATTGCCCCTCGTCCCCAGCTACTACTGCTGGACGAACCAACATCGGCCCTTGATCCCGAATACACCGCGGAGGTACTCGACGTAATCAACGACCTGAAGCAAGAGGGAACTCGGTTCATTATCGTCACCCATGAAATGGGGTTCGCCCGCAAGGTTTGCGACAACGTGGCGTTCCTTAGCGGGGGCTTGATCCGCGAGTATGGGCAGAGCGAGGAAGTCTTCACCCATGCGCAAACTCCGGAGCTACAACGTTTCTTGAGCAAGCTAAGTCAGTGGGGCTAATTGTCAGGTGGGTTTAGATCAACCACGTGATGTTGGAACGACGAAGTTATGGAACCTGAAATACTGCAGCACGGTCGACAAGGGTTCGCTACTTCTTCTCCCCGTATTTCAGGATTGCGGCGTCAATCTGGGACCGGTAGCGCTCGATGATCCCGCGCTCAACGCGGTCACGAACGTCCTGAATGCGATCGTCATAGTCGATCTCAGCCGCGCAGTTGTAGTCATCAACGGCCTGCTTGATTTCCTCTTCCTGGAACTCGCGTTTCTTGTCGGCTGGCGGCTCCATACAGGTGTTGCCAGAACGACCTCTCAAGATGTCGTACTTGTCCTGCATCGCCCAACTCGAGTCATCACGGCGGAGCAGATCGGCGTACCCGGCGTCAAGTATGCACGAGGACCACTCTGCATCCGCCGCCGCTAAGTAAGTAGCGGGATCTCCAGGTCGAATGCGAGCACTATTGCTCTGGCAAGAGCGCGTTCCTGCTTCTCGTTCAGAAAACCGATGCTCTTCCCGAGCACAGATGAGTGAACCGTCAGAACATTGTCGATTGAGATGGCGCTTTCGTGATCCAGACCGTTCTCGCGACCGACAATGACTTCACTGCTCAGACCCTTGACGGTGGAAGTAATCGGCGCCACCGTCACTTTAGTCATCACAGGCAACACGGCCTCGCGTGTTAGCACCACGACGGGGCGTGTCTTGTCCAGTCGCGCCAGTCGAATCTCCCGCATTGGCTAGTCTTCCAGGTCCAGGTTATGACTGGCCCAATCGACTAGGGAATCCAGGTCATCGTGCTCCACTTGGGCGAGAATCTGCGCGTCATGCTCCGCCATTCTTCTTCTCATATCTCGCTCAATCGCACCGCTGACGACGGCAGCGCGACTCGGGGCGGCGCCCTCCGCCACCACCTCGTCCAAGAAATAAACCATCTCGTCGGGAAGTCGAACCGCAATCTGAATGCTCATATCCACAGCATACCTAATCGCATCCCAGATTGGTGTACAGGTCACTCATACTTGGATCGGTGGCACAAATCCGGAATGTCGCGAACGGAAGGCTTGTCAAGGATCAGGAGCTGACAACAGCGCCCGCACCCCGCTCCTCCTCATCGGACCCCGCGCACCCGAAGCCTACCGGGTCAGCTTGGCCGCAAACAGATCTTTGCGGATGCTCGATCGCCAGAAGCCCAGGTGTTCATAGAAGTCTGCTGCATCCTGGTCGTTCGCCTCAGCTACGAGCGCCCTCGCACCAAGTACACCGGCACCGATTTGCGCGTTCCTAAGAGCATCAGATAAGAGGTCGCGCCCTAGGCCCAGGCCCTTGGCCTCGGCAGCCACCGCTAACCGACCGAGAAGAATCACAGAGACAGGATCTGGCGCATTGCGCGCCAACCATCCACCTCCGAGGTCGCTATGCGCAATCGACCAGGCAGAGAGACTGTAGTACCCGAGAATACTTCCCGTCTCTCTATCAACGCTTATATAGGTTCTTGAGTCACCGGTCTTCTCATTTCGTAAAGCACGGTCCTGTAGCCAGCGGTTCAGGATATCGTTGCCACAGTCAAAGCCAGCAGTTGAGTCCGAAGAACGTATAGGTCTCGGCTTTTCAGGCCTCACGACCTGAACTCATCCCACTTTGGTTCGTGTTCCCGGAGAGCAGCAAGTTCAGCGCTGTCAGGCCTATCGAGAACGTCGAGGAAGTCGTCCCATGCCGCCTTCGAAAGGCGAATGGTCCTCGACTCGACAACATCCCTGCGCGCTGCTGGTACCACGAGATTGAGCACGTAGTCCGTGAGACTTGTTCCGGCAAGGCTTGCGGCCTCGGCTATCAAAGCTCGAGCATCACGCGACAACCGAAGGTCAAGCCGCGCATCCTTTGGTGAACTCGCTGTTGTACTCATGCTCCCAGCGTACGGAAAATTTCCGTACAAACCAACATGGTGGACCACACGATTTCACCGTTAAGGGGCACCAAACTAGTCGCTTGAGTTTTATTCCGACCTGGCTTCCAGCGCAGCAACTCCACGGCCCACCCTGGCAGATACTCTCGCCCAAACGGTTCTTGTCGAGATCTCGATACCCAACCGGAGGCCTATCCCAGGCCGTCGATCAGGTGAGTATCCTCGACCAGATCACCCAGTGGCACCAAGCGGTCGTCAATCGGGAACGGAATTGAGTAGGTCGGTAGGTCAGCAGTGACATCACCAAAGTCGTCCCGCTTCATCTTGATCCCATCGGGCGACACTTCGACCAGCTTCACCCTCACCCACGATCCGTCATCGGTACGGAAGCCATAGAGGTCTGCTAAGTAGCCGATCCCCAGTTCATCAAGGCGCTCCTCTGCAGAAACCCAATCTGTAGGATCGCCTTTTCGTCCGAGGAGATCATAGGTCGCGAAGTCCTCTCCCTCGGGCACAATCCACCCGACCAGTTCGCGATCGCCACGGCGGAACTCAAGCCAGTCCTCAGGAACACTCATGGGGAAAGACTACCGATGGGAAGAGGCCTCCACTTTGAGTACCCGCCTGGCGCGTGTTTGACTGCTGAACTCTGCACTAGGGCAGATACCCCTCTGAGGTATCATCAGTACTTACACTTCATGGGTGCAGTCGCCGACCAAGCGGCAACACCCTCGCCCAATCCCAGGAACCAAATAGATGACCGACCAGGCCACCACCGACAACTCTCTCGGTACACAGCAGAGCCCCTCCAAGTTGGACATGGCCGGAATTCAGAAACGCACACTCCTCGTCCTCATCATCTCCCAGATTTTTGGAACCATCGGAGTTGGCGTCGCGCCCTCTATCGGCATCCTGTTGGCCGGAGAAGCAACCGATAGCGAGGCCTGGGCGGGACTGGCTCGGGTCGCCGGAATTCTGGGCGCGGCGACCATGGGAATACCTCTCGGGGACCTCGCCGCCCGACGCGGGCGAAGGGTTGCCCTCACTACGGGCTGGGTCATCGCGACAGTCGGTGGGCTGATACTGATTGCTGCCGCGCAGTGGAGCCTAACCATTCCGCTCTTCATCGGGCTGTTCCTCTTTGGTGCCGGTTCTGCCGTCACCCTCCAAGCCCGATTCGCCGCAACAGACCTAGCGACCCCGTCCAATAAGGCAAAGTCCCTCTCCCTTGTGGTCTGGATGGCCACCATTGGAATGGTGCTCGGACCGAACCTCGGTGTTCCTGGCGAGTGGGTCAGCCGGTCGACGGGCCTCTCCGTCTATGCCAGCGCCTTCCTCATCGCAGTCGTATTCTCGACAATTGCAGCACTGGTCGTTTTCTTCTTCCTCCGTCCTGACCCTCTGCTTGTTGCAGACGAGGTCTCCAACGTCAAAACGTCAGCGATTCCGAGCAAGTCCAAGGGTGCGATCAAGAGCATCGTTGCCGAGATGAAGAAGAACCGCCCCGCACGAGTCGCAGTGATCGCCATCATCGTCGCCCAGATTGTCATGGTTTCAGTCATGACGATGACTCCGGTTCACGTGATGCACGAGGGAGGATCGCTCACCCTTGTCGGCATCACAATCAGCCTTCATATCCTGGGGATGTACGCCCTGGCTCCAATAGTTGGAACGCTCACAGACCGCTATGGCAACCGGATGACGATGACTACAGGGGGACTGATCCTCCTTCTGTCTCTGCTGATTGGCATCTTTTGGGCCGAGGACATGACGTGGGTGATGATCGCTCTGATCCTGCTAGGTGTCGGATGGTCATTCGTAAATGTCTCGGCGTCCGCCCTCTTTGCAAAGGTTGTCTCCCCGGAGACTCGTGCTTCGTCGCAGGGAGGAGTGGACGCTCTCGCTAATCTCTTTGGAGCGACCGCAGCATTCGCCTCCGGACCGCTGATGGCCTTGACCAGCTTCTCGGCGCTCTCTATGGTCGGGATTCTCTTCTTAGTTCCCCTCGCCATAGTCCTTGCAAAGCGGATCCGTTGAGATACCAGGAGCCCTAGACTCACCCCTCTACATAAGAATCACTAGCCGCTAAGGTTGGGGAGGAACCTACCGACCGAAGGAAGCGATGCCCGACCCAGCAAGCCGCAACTCTGGGAGTCCAGTGCGTCCCAGTCGTCCCGCCTCGTCGAAGGCATCGCGCGGCCGACTCTCGAAGCTCTCCCGCTCCGGCTGGATCTCGCACCAGCACGGTGGGTGGGCCATGGTTCTGGCACCGATCCTTGTCGGGAGCATTCTCGGCGGATTCACCTGGTGGCAACTGCTTCTCACTGTGACATCACTGCTGGCCTTCCAGTTGTACGACGTCTTCAGCTTCTGGATTCAGGCGGTCGTGCCGCGCCGTCGGGCCACCGGATCGCCGATGAAACTGCGCCTCGAACGAGGCAAGAAATACCTTCCTCCCCTCCTCACCTACGGCGCGCTGATGGTCGTGGTGCTCCTGGTCCTCGTGGCGAAAGAACCTCGGTTCCTCTGGTTCGGACTGGCGATCATCCCCCTGACTCTGATTGCCCTGCAACAGATGTGGGTTGGTCAGCCGAGGAGCTTCCTGGCCCGCGCCACCATGATCCTCGCCGCGTCCCTTCTGGTGCCGATGACCGCGATGCTTGGCAATCGCCTGCTCGACTGGGAGCAGATTTGGTCACTCGCCCTGGTCCTCGCCGCATACTTCATCGGTACCATCGCCTACGTCAAGACGATGATTCGCGAACGAGGAAACCCCCGCTGGCTCCGCTTCTCCCTCGCCTACCATGCGGCCTTGGTCGCGCTCGCAGCAATTGGGGTTGCACTGGGTTACGGGAGTCCGTGGCTGGTACTCGTCTTCGTGGTTCTTCTGTTGCGGGCCTGGTTGTTCCCATATCTCTCCGCGCGGCGATCCCAGCCGCTAAAACCCGTAGTCTTCGGCAGCGCCGAGTTCCTCATCAGCGCAATGGTGGTGGCCACACTACTCCTGACCTAACCCCACCCTCTCCGGTTTGCCAATCAGTTAGGTAGCAAGCACGCCGCAAATTCGCGCCTAGCGCTCCCCTATGTGATTGGAGACTCAGACAAGGGCGGACGAGGAGCACCATGAGCCTCGACAGAACGAGTTCTAGCCCGGCTTCGGCTAGTCCGACGCTCGGAAGCATCCTGCCAGGTGATCATCCACCATTCCAGCAGATTGCATCAGTGCATACATCGTTGTCGGGCCGACGAAGCGGAATCCGCGCTTTCGTAGTTCTTTGCTGAGGGCAGTCGACTCAGGAGTGACCGCGGGAACTTCGTGGATCTCAGTAAAGTGGCTTGGACGAGGATCTGGCGCGAACGACCAGAGCAGTTCCTCCAACTCACCCTCGCCCATATTCCGCACTATCGCCGCATTGGCAATGGTCGCCTCGATCTTCGCGCGGTTGCGGATGATCCCGGCATCGGCCATGAGGCGCTCAACGTCTTCGGAACTAAACTCCGAGACTCGAGCGGGGTCGAACCCATCGAACACCTCACGAAACCGCGAGCGCTTCCTCAGGATCGTTATCCAGGAAAGCCCCGCCTGGAAACCCTCCAACGACATTTTTTCGAACAGTGCGCGGTCGCCGTGGAGCGGGACTCCCCATTCCTCGTCGTGGTAGCGGCGATACTCCTCGTCATCTCCAACCCACGCGCAGCGGGTCAGTCCGTCGGACCCAAGCTCAACCGAGTTCATTGGACCACACTACCGAAGATATTTCGGAGGAACTCTAAGCAGGAAGATTCGCGTCACCCTCCACGATCGCGCGCAGAGCAATAACATGACTGCGGTACGCGCGCTTTCCTTCTCTTGTGAAAGAAGCCCAAGTACGAACCCGACTATCTCTTGTCCCCTTAGTTGTTGTCACGTAGCCCGCGTCTTCGAGAATCTTGACTTGCTTGCTAAGCACGGACTCACTGACATCGGTTATCTCTCGCAGGGTGGCAAACTCAACCTGCTCAACCGAGTCTAGGGCGGCACAGATCCGAAGCCTGTGCGGGGCGTGGATGATCGGGGCAAAGACGCCTTCTGCCTTTGCCATCACTTTCCACGCACCTGACGAACGAATGCCCTTTCCCAAATAGGACCAAGTACGCTGACCGCCAAGAAAGCAACCACCGCGCAAGTCGCTGTGACAACGTACGAGGTGCCGTAATCGCCCGACTCAGAAGCTTGGATAGAGAAGACCACAACAACCGTAAGCGCGACGGCCACTACCGTAGCAAGCGCCCAAAACGCCCATGGCTGCACACCTCTCACGTCTCCCCACGTCCACATGCCAACTGTTCGTATGTACCAGTTGATCGTCACAACGTAGATTCCAATGGCTATTACGAGGGGAACAAGGTTCCAAGGAAGAGGTAGCCCGACTACCGCCACACTCCCGGCAATTCCAAGGCCGAGTGCAGTGTAGTAGCCCTTCGGCGCATTCGAGCGTTCAGAGACCCTTAGTTTTGTGTCCGAGATCTGCTCAAGTGCATCGAACGCATCCTTGGCTTCCATAACGGCTTCCTAGACTTTAGTAGAATTGCGCCGAGCGCTTCTCGACTTTCCAATGTGTCAAGTCAAAGTGGAAAGTCAGAGCGTTCAGTGCCACCCGACCCCCGCCAGGTTGGCATAGCGACCTTTGGTTGCATTGGCAGCGACTCGTCATCAAAACCAGTAGGATCTCTTTGGAATTTCCCTGCCCGCTCGCTGACTAGACGCTACCAATGCAACCAAAGGTCGCTATGACGAGCCTCTGCCGCGTTTTCCCAATTGACTCTCAGTTTTATCGACACTTCCTGGTATCGAGGAAGGGGAATCAGAGCCGTTGTGTCCAATAGTTGATTAGTCGAGATTTGAATCGCCCTGGCATCCTGAACTCTCACAAACCAAATGAACCAAACCCAGTACCCATCATCTGTATTTGAGAGGATGGGATTATGCCCCAGAAGTATCCACGTTGATACTGGTTAGGTGGCTGGCGCTGGTTGTGACTCGAGAATCCATTGATGGCTTCTTGTGGCGCTTTTAGTGCAAGCGCTACGAGGCCGCCCGACGCGATTGCCCAGCAATGCAACTCTCCAATGGGACATTGATTTGCCGTGACTATCCGCGTTGCACGAATACAAACCTCGTACGGCACCTTAGTAAGCGGGTCGGCAGACTATCCGTGGAGTGCGGAGACAAACAGGGCCGACATTGCCCGGTTTCCCAGAACCACGGGCTCGGCTCTCCCCTCGTACAAAACCTGGATGGACTCCGAGAATGGTGGACCTTCCAGGACCTCAAGTCGTGAGCCAACCCTGATCCCCTGAGAGTCAAAGAACTGGAGCAATGCGGGATCTTCGTCCGAAATGCGTTCGACGACCACGCCCTTTCCTGCATCCGTCAGCGAGAGTGGCGTGGCGTCTAGAAGCAGAAGCGTTCCGTCGGCGGCAGGAATGGGATCACCGTGCGGGTCGCGCGCCGGATAGTTGAGGACTCGATCGATCTGATCAATCATGAAGTCTGAGACGGCGTGCTCTAACACCTCCGCCTCGTCGTGTACCTGATCCCAGGAGTACCCCAGCACCGTAACCAAGAATGACTCGATCAGGCGATGGCGGCGCACCATGGTCACCGCGTAGGCGCGTCCGTGATCAGATAGTGTCACGGAACCGTACGGGGTGTGCTCCAGCAATCCCTGCTCGGCTAGTTTGCGCACCCCATCCGAGACGCTCGACAGCTTCAATCCGGTTTTTTCGGAGATGAGCTTTGTAGTGACCGGAGATTCAGACCATTCCGAAAGGCTCCAAACAGCCTTCAGGTAGTTCTGCGTACTGGCAGACAGATCGGAAACGGACATACAACTACCTCACTATGAACAGTTGAGTTCGGCCGGGCGAACCCACATAGCAAACCTAGCAGTCGACGTCCTTCATTGATGCCTCGTAGATCGACTCGATCGAGGCGTCCAGCGTCTTGTTGAACTCCTCGTCGTTTTGCTGAGCCGTCAGACCTTCAAGCAACGCACGACTGAAGCTGGCGATCAGGCCAGGGTTTCGAGCCAATAACTCGTTGGCTTCGTCCCTGCTATACCCGCCGGAGAGCGCTACGACTCTCGCCACGTTCGGATGTGCGATCAGGTCCGCATAGAAGCCGTCCTTAACCGGAGGGCTAAGCTTCAACGCCACCTTCCTGTCACCAAGCTTGCCTAGCGCCTCAAGCAAATCGTTCTTGAGCAAGACATCTGACTCCGCTTGGTCAGCAGACTTGATGTCGACCTCAGGTTCGACGATCGGAACCAGGCCAGCGTCGAGCACCTTCTCGGCTAATTCGAACTGCTGCTTGACGACCTTCTTGATGCCTTCAGGGTTGGCGCTGTGGATAACGGAACGTTCCTTAGTGCCGAACACACCCTGTTTAGCAGCCCTCTCCAACGTCTCCTCAAGTCCGGGAATAGGCTTCATCAGCTGAACGCCGTCCTCTTCCGCCTCCAAACCACGGTCAATTTTCAGAAACGGGAGAATACCTTTCTCGTTCCACAGATAGTCAACAACGGGGCGGCCGTCGATGTCTCGTTCAAGGGTCCCCTCGAACAAAATCGCCCCGAGGATCCTGTCGCTGGTGAACACGGGACTGGTGATGATTCGAGTTCGCGCCTCGTGAATCAGGCCAAACATTTCCTCATCATTCGAATACTGCGACTCATCGATTCCATACTGTCGAAGCGCACGAGGAGTGCTTCCACCGCTTTGATCCAGAGCAGCAATGAAGCCGAACCCCGTTTCGAAGCGGGAGAGTCTCTGGTTGTCAGTCATTTTGAGTTCCTTCTTTCCACGGGTCGGCAAAGACAGCTACGTTAAATGGGATATACATCACTATACTCCTGTGTTCTTCTTCGCTCCATAGCGAGGACTCCCAAGCGACCACGGGCACGTATCCGAGTTCGCAACCGGACGAGGAGCCGCTACGGCGAGTACGCTTTTGCCCATTACGACGAGGGAGAGAAGATGCCTAGGCCCCCTGTAACCATCGCCTTTGATGCGCCGATCGAGGAGCTCAACGGGCGAGTCATCGTTCGTTTTCCTGCCGATGCGAGCGCCGAGTTGCCCTCACGCGGTCAGGTTGCTGCCGAGGTCACCGTGAGTACTGGTGATTCGTCAGATGGTCCACTAGCAACAGTGATCGAACCCGACGGGCTAAGAGGTCATTGGCTCCCACTCGACAAGTTTCCTGGCGCCGATGAGGCCGAAGAAGGCACTCTCGTCTCGATCCGGTTGACGACAACGAAGGACTGGCCCGAACCAGATATCCCAGATGATCTCGCAGCGGCTCTCTCAGATGCACCGGACCTCAGAGAGACGTGGGAGGACATCACCCCGATGGCCAGGTGGGAGTGGGTGCGCTGGGTACTTGCCACGAAGAACCCGGGTACCAGGGCCAAGAGAGTTCACGTGACGATCGATAAGCTTCGAAACGGCAAGAGGCGCCCTTGTTGCTTTGACCTTTCCTCTTGCACCGACCCCAATCTTGCAAAGAGCGGCATGCTTATGCCTGCTGTTCCTGCGGGCGGGAAGTCCTGATCGATCACAGGGTTCAGAGAGAAGGCGTCCGTCTGCTAGTCCTGCGGGCGTCGGATCTGATGGTCATCTGGGTTCATTCCGCCTTCGACCATAGATCCGCTACGTAGTGGCCACGCTCCCGAGCCCGCTCTTGCTATGCGCTACAAAGTGGCCGCAGTTGGAGGCAATCGTCGGCGTGTCGGCGCCAGAGCTGGCCACTTCGTAGCGCATTAGCGAAGGTGACGGCCTGGTGTGGCCACTTTGTAGCGCATTCGGGCCAGACGGGCTCCTGGCTCCTATCTCCAGAGAAGACAGGACAATTGTCCCCGGCTTTTTGACTGTTTCTCCAATAGCGTTGAAATAAGCATCACAATGCTCGCTCACCAGGCAGTATGTCCGTCAAGACGGCTCACGGACCAACCCACGCTTCTGCCTACCTCCCATGAGCGAGCCAAGCTTAGAACTACATTCAAGGAGAAAGAGACATGACAGAAAAGAGGCTTCTCGACTCAGTTGAGTTCAAGTCGGGAGTTACCATCCCTGACAGAATCGCCATGGCACCAATGCTCGTGTTCGGATCTGATCCGGAGTCAGGACACGTAAGTGACGAGGACATCGAGTATTTCCGGGTTCGTGACGAGGTGGCCGGACTAATCATCGTCGGCGCTTCGTTTGTGACTCGACAGGGACACGGAGAACTTGGACAGCTGAGCATCTCTGATGACTCCGATATCGAGGGGATGAAGCAGATCGCGGCGGCAGCCAAAGCCAAGGGCAACCGTGCAATCGTCCAACTTCACCACGCCGGCCGTGAGGCCAACGCCGGAGCTGCAGAGTTCGGATACGCACAGGGCCCAAGCACTCAGGAGTTCCCCTGGCTCAACCATCCTGTTAGAGGCATGAGTGAGGAGGAAATAGACAGCGTTATCAACGCATTCGGCGAGGCAACGCGCCGAGCAATCGAGGCAGGCTTTGACGGAGTCGAGGTCCACGGCGCAAACCACTACCTATTACAGCAGTTCTTCTCTAGTTTCTCTAACCACCGTGAAGACAAGTGGGGCGGGGACCTTGAAGGACGGATGGCGTTCCCACTAGCAGTGCTAGCCGAAGTGAAGCGCGTCGCGGCCACGGCAGGACGTCCGTTCATCGTCGGCTACCGGTTCTGCCCTGAGGAGGTTCACGGCGAGACAATCGGATACGCAATCGACGAATCCAAGGTCCTCGTGGACAAGGTTATTGAGGGAGGCGCCGACTACGTTCACGTCTCCATCTTCAAGGATTTCCACGAAGCACCCGAGGGTTCTGACAAGTCATTTGGCCAGATCACTATGGAAGTGGCAGACGGCCGTGTCCCGGTGATCATTGTTTCCGGTGTGTTCAGCCAGGAAGCTGCTGAAGATGCGCTGAACCACGGAGACATCGTGGCGATCGGCCGCGAGGCGCTAATCGATCCGAAGTTCGCAGCGAAGATCGTAGCTGGACACCCCGAGGAGATTGAGGGTTCGATTGCGGGACGCCTAGACGACCTCGCATGGCCAACGCGCCTGGTAGCCAACTACGCTGGACCGTTCGGTGCGGTAATGCCTCCAATGCCAGGGATCGAAGAGTATAAGGACCGCGCAGCAGAGTAACCAGATCTATCTCTCCAACCCTCCGGAACCCAGGCGGAACAAATCGGCCTCATCAAGTCGATTGCCTGGGAACCTCCGGCCCTCGGAAACCCAGGTGGAACAGGCCATCTGGTCATGGGTGATTCACCTTTGGTCTCAATGATCACAGCGATAACGCAATTCGCTGCAAAGTGGCCAAGTTCCTGAGTCTGCTCTTGCTCTGCGCTACGAAGTGGCCCGATCTACAGGTGATACAACGACAAAACGGGCTCACCCTGGGCCACTTCGTAGCGCACTAGCCGAGCTGACGACGTGGTGCGGCCACTCTGCAGCGAACTCGAACGAAAGAGAGCCCCGCCGAGCGTTTGCATAGCCTTGCCCTACTAGTCTTCTACGGCGCGCTCTCAAGAGAGCCTCCGAGCGTCTGCATATGCTACTAATCAGCCAGAAGGCCGCCTACTCGGGCCTGCCATTCAACCCTCTGGGAACTGTGAAGGCTGCGATCAACGATGCACCTGCGGCGATGTACCAAAGCCACTGCCATCCGGTGCCACTCTCAATCCCGTTGATCGCAAAGCAGCCGGCCATCAGAATCCAGAAGGCGGTGTTATAACCTCGGTACTGGACAAGATTGGTTGAGCGGAACTGAAGCACCATAACCACAAGTGCCGCAATAAGTAGAACCCATTCGATAATCTCAAGAACCATTGCTACTTCTACCTCTTTCAAACCTAATCAGTGGCCGGGATCGGTCAGCGCACTAATCTTACGTCTGTGGAAGAGTCCGCCAAAGCGCGCCTCTTGGCACTACTGCGGGGGAGTCCACTACGCTTCTTCCAGCAACCCAATCGAAAACAGAGCCCATGCGCTCGCGCCCACAGCCCCGTCACCAGGAGCCGGATGTCGTCCCAATCCCTTAGTCCCTCCGCATACGCGAGCACTAAGCGTGCCGCCTACGTCGGATACGTCGTCCAGGCAATCGTCAACAATCTGGCACCTCTGCTCTTCATCGTCTTCCACACCCAGTTCAATATTCCGCTGGCCCAACTGGGCCTGATCTCCGCCCTCAACTTCGGCGTCCAACTGCTTACCGACTTCGCATCGATGTTCTTCGTTGACAAGGTTGGCTACAGGATCCCGATTGTGCTGGCGCACGTCTTGGCAACGATTGGTCTTGTGCTCATGGGGATTCTTCCGGGGATTCTGGGCGATCCATTCCTCGGACTATGCATCGCCGTAGTCGTCTACGCGATAGGAGGAGGGCTACTTGAGGTCCTCGTGAGCCCGATCGTCGAGCACCTGCCAACGCCCGCCGACCAAAAGGCATCCGGCATGGCGTTACTCCACTCCTTCTACTGCTGGGGTCAACTTGCCGTCGTTGTTGGCACTACGCTTCTGCTGGGAGCCACCGGCCTGGGCCGCTGGTCCCTCCTCCCCATGGCGTGGGCCGTTGTTCCACTGATTAACGTCTTTGTTTTCATGCGCGTTCCTCTCCCGAAGACGGTGGCGGACGAGGATCGAACTTCGCTTCGTAATCTCTTCGGCACCCCTTTGTTCCTCGCCGCCCTGGTACTAATGATGACTGGAGGAGCGGCTGAACTCACGATGGTGCAGTGGTCCTCGTTCTTTGCTGAGCAGGGTCTGGGCGTAAGCAAGGAGTTCGGCGACCTGCTCGGTCCGGGACTCTTCGCCCTACTGATGGGACTCGGGCGCTTCGCCTATGGGATGTGGGGAACGAGGGTGGATCTCAAACAGGCACTGTTACTGTCGAGCCTGGGAGCGGCAGTCTGTTACGTAGTGGCTGCCACCTCACCAATCACGATCGTGAGTCTGCTCGCGTCAGCACTCTGCGGCCTGATGGTTGCTTTGCTCTGGCCGGGAACTTTCTCGCTTGCCTCAGCACGATTCCCATTGGGAGGTGCTGCAATGTTCGCCGTGCTTGCGCTTGCCGGAGACGCTGGAGGTGCTACCGGGCCAGGACTGGCTGGCGGCCTTGCAGAGGCGGCACACGGACCCCTCCTCGCCATCGCGAATGTGCTGCCGAGCGATGGTGGCTCGGGATTGCGCACCGCACTTCTTCTATGCGCGTTGATCCCAACCGTCTTTGCTATCACGGTGTGGCGTTTCGACAGAAAAACAGAGCCAAAGGCGGCTAAGTGATGCCTCACGCTTCCACAAGGGTTGGAAGTGCGGGAACCTCCAGTCCCAAGCGTCTGAGCATGAACATGATGTCCTCGGCGAGGTCGCCCTCTTCAGATACGCCTGTTGACACCAGACCATAGATAGCTCGGAGTGCCACGAACAGAAGGCGCGGCGTCATGCCGGTCTCGACTACGCCTCGTTCCTGCGCCCCGGCAATCAGTGGATCGAGGAGAGCCGTTATTCGGCCGCGTACCTGCTCAAGTTGAGGATCACCTGCAGAGCTCACTGCGATCTCCACGAAGGCCGCGTCCGTGACCGTGAGTTCGACCAGCTTTGTCCATGCCGCCTCAAGCTCAGAGACCAACGGATCACGCTGCTCAACCGTTGTCGCTATTCTTTCAACGTTCTCCTCAAACACCGCGAGGGCAAGGTCTTTGCGAGTCGGAAAGTGACGATACAGGACGCCTTGGCTGACCCCCGCGTCCCGCGCTATGGAGGACAGTGGGACGCTCAGCCCTCGTGATGCGAACAATGATCGAGCTGATCGCATAAGCGCATCACGGTTCTCTGCTGCCGCTGCCGGGCCGCGATTTACCTTGCTCATTCGACGCCTCTTTGCGATCTTGCTGTGATTCCCCTGCAGGAATTCTGCGACTTGGTCGATTGCTTACAAATACTGTTCTTATTTGTCTGTGAAGCACAATATACTAGACCGGACAGCATTGTCCGGTAATCCCGGATTTATACACGATGAGGTGGCCTGATGGCAGCGAAGCAAGATGAAACTTTTGACGTTGTAATTGTGGGTAGTGGCGCCGGCGCTTTTGGTACCGCTCTGGGTGCGGTGGACGAAGGTCTGAGCGTTGCCATGGTTGAGAGCACAGACAAGTGGGGCGGTAACTCCGCAATGTCTGGGGGTGGCCTGTGGATGCCAAACAACCCACTTATGAAGCGTGATGGTGCAGGTGACTCCCGCGAAGAAGCGATCGAGTACATGAAGATCACCATCGGCGAGCCTGGACCCGCATCCTCCGAAGAACGCATAGAAGCATATGTCGACGGCGTTGAGGACTGGGTACTAACCGCAGAAAAGCATGGCATGGAGTTCATCCGCGCCAAGGAGTATCCGGACTACTACCCAGAGCTTCCCGGCGGGAAGATTGGCCGCGCAATTGAGTGCACGAACATGGACCTGAAGGAAAACGGTGAGTGGAGCAAAACCCAGCGTGACGCCATGCCGATTCCTATGCGCACCGACGACGTTTGGCTACTAGGCCGGGCCTGGTCGACGCCTGCTGGATTCATCCGTGGCGCACAGTTCGTATTCCGAACACTTGGCGGAGTTCTGACCGGAAAGACAAAGACTGGCCTGGGTGGCGCACTAATGGCTCACTACGCCAAGGCGGTCCTGGTCAACGGCGATGCGACCCTGTACCTCGACACCCCTGCCGTGGAACTCGTCAAGGACGGCGAGCGCGTTGTCGGTGTGAAGGTTGACGGCCCCGATGGTCAGCGCACAATCTACGCACGCCTTGGCGTGATGCTCGCGGGTGGTGGCTTCGAGTCGAACCAGGAGTGGCGCGAGAAGTACCAGGGGGTTGAGGGATTCACCTCAGGCGCTCCTGGCAACCTTGGTGAGCCAATCCAGATGGCTATGGACGCTGGCGCTGCAATGGACTACATGGACGACGCCTGGTGGGGCGGGTCGCTACCCCCATACGAACCCGGTGCCACGGCACCCTTCATGGTTGGCGAGCGTGCCTTGCCCTACATGATGTTCGTGGATTCTCAGGGCAAGCGATTTGTGAATGAAGCGGAATCGTACATCGACCTCGGACACCACATGATCGAGCACGATCGTGGCGGGGACTTCTGGATGATCACTGCTGGGCCGTACAACAAGCGCTACTTCCGCACCTTCTCTATCATGCCCGGCGTCATCAAGGGCCTCAAGGAGAAGGGTTGGATGGTCAAGGCTGACACCATTGAAGAGTTGGCAGAGAAGATCAACGTTGACCCGAAGACACTGGTTGAAACCGTAGATCGCTTCAACGGATTCGCCAGGACGGGAATCGACCATGACTTCCATAAAGGCGACTCAGCGTACGACCGCTACTACGGCGATCCCACCATCAGGCCGAATCCGTGCCTCGGAGTCTTCGAGCACGGCCCTTACACTGCCTACAAGTTTGTCACCGGTGACCTTGGAACCAAGGGTGGAGCCGTAACAGACGCGGACGCACGCGTCCTGCGTGAGGATGGAACCGTGATCGAGGGTCTCTACGCAACCGGTAACAACACCGCGTCGGTCATGGGGCACACCTACCCCGGACCGGGATCGACCATTGGCCCCGCATCGGTGTTCGGTCTACGCGCGGCCCGCGAGATGGCAAAGAAGGCCAAAGCTGCCAAGTAACTAGTAAACGACTGGCTTGAGAGACCCGGGTTGGACGAGAGTCCGACCCGGGTTTCGCAACTTAAGTATCGGATCGTCTTGTTTGACCCGGGTGCTTTCGCGCCATCGAGAGCGTTCGACGAAAACCCAGACCACTCGCCTCTGCACCATTCTTGAAGCTCTCCGAGCAATTCAAGTGTGCCCCGGGCACCGGGAAGCTGTATAGGGCGTGTCTCCTAAATACGTGCTCAGGCGAGGATGCCCGGGAAATTCGTGATTGCAAGGCGGAAGAGGAGGCTTTGCTGGCGGCAAAGCCGACGATGACAACGTAGCAAGCGCGGATTTCACGGTCACCACAGCGAGCAGAGATTTAGGAGACACGCCCTAGTCTCTGGCCTCCATGTCTCGCGTTGCGGCCAGGTCATCGAGGAACTCCGTCGCCCAATCCTGGACGGTGTTCTTCCAGACCTTCCGCTCCAGCGCCCGCCACCGTTTAGCCCGCTCCGCATAAGGATCCGTCATGGCCGCCATGATCGTTTCCTTCATTCCATCCAGGTCGTAGGGGTTCACCAGGTATGCCCGGTTCAGTTCACGCGCCGCCCCGGCAAACTCGGAGAGGACGAGGGCACCCGCCCGCCCGGGGTGGCAGGCAATGTACTCCTTCGCCACCAGATTCATTCCATCCCGCAGTGGGGTCACCAACATGACTGAGGCGATGCGGTACATTGCGGCCATCGTTGTACGAGGAAAACTCTGGTAACGGTATGAGATCGCCGGACGACCCACTCCCCCGACCTCAGAGTTGATTCGCCCCACAAGCAGATCAATGTCATCACGCAGGATCTGGTACTGCTCAACATCTTCTCGGGAGGGTGTCGCTACCTGCAGAAACACGGTCTCCTCGGGGTCCAGTTCTCCCTCCTCGAACAACTCCCCAATCGCGCGGATTCGCTGGCGCAAACCCTTCGTGTAATCAAGACGGTCGACGCCAAGCAGCACATTCTTGGGGTTGCCCAACTCCTCAAGCAGTGCTTCCGATTCGGCCTTGACCTCATCCGTTTCTGAGAGTGCGTGGAAGCCCTCAACATCAATGGAGATTGGGTACGCCCGGGCGGTGCAGGTGTGTCCGTCGGGCATCTCGACACTACGGCGCTCGACCGGGTAATCCGTGCGGCGGCGAACAAGGCGCAGGAAGTTGCGGGCACCGGCCGGGGTCTGGAAGCCCACCAGGTCCGCACCCAATAGGCCGTCCAAGATCTCTCGACGCCAGGGCAGTTGCTCAAAAAGTTCTTCGGGAGGGAACGGAATGTGGAGGAAGAATCCGATGGTCAAGTCGGGGCGCATCTCCCGCAGCATCACCGGAACTAGCTGAAGCTGGTAATCCTGGACCCAGACCGTTGCCCCAGCTCCAGCAGTCTTGGCGGCGACTTCGGCAAAGCGATAGTTGATCTTTCTGTAGGCGTCCCACCACTCGCGGTGATAGCTGGGGTACGCGACCGAGTCGTGATACAGCGGCCAGAGAGTGTCATTCGAGAAACCCTCGTAGTACTCCTGAACTTCCATCTCGGTCAGTTCTACCGGCATCACGCGGTATCCGTCATGGTCAAACGGCGCTAGCTCCTCGTCCGCGGCGCCGATCCAGCCGACCCACGCGCCGCCTCGTTCGTGCATGAGGGGCTCCAAAGCCGTCACGAGTCCACCTGGCGAGGTACGCCAAGACACGTCGCCGTTCTCACTGACGACACGGTCGACTGGAAGTCGGTTGGCGACAACCACAAAGTTGGGATCTGTTGAGATGGGAGGTTCCACGAAAACTCCTTATGGGCTAAGGACACCGTACCAACTACGGGGTCTTTGTCTACAGAAAATCCGTTTGATCTGTAAGAGTTGGAACATGACTTCGCCTTTTTGGACCTACCGGAGTGCTTCTGGATCCCGCTTTGAGGAAGCCCTGTCCTCGAATCCTCGAGACTCCCTGTTGGCGTTTGACTTCGATGGGACGCTGTCACGGATAGTGCCTCGTGCAGAAGACGCCAGGATGGTTGAGGAGTCAGCTGAAGCACTTGCCAGGTTGGCGCGGTCCGGGGTCCAAGTAGCAATCATTTCGGGACGTCCGATTGATACGCTGCTTGAGCTTTCTCGGGCGGCGGAGAAGCCAGGGCTCGCGAGTTCGCTCATCTTCGGGCACTACGGCGCGGAGCGCTTGGACCTGGCAACCGGAGAGCGGAGCTCTCCCGCACCTCCCCGCGGAATCTCTGAGGCAAAGCGCGAGCTAGTCGAGTTGCTGAAGCAGTATCCAGGCGCGACTCTTGAAGACAAGGGACTGGCGGTTGCGGCGCACTTTAGAAACTCCTCGAACCGCGACGTCGACTTTGAATCCGCGGGCGCCAGGGTGCGCGAGATCGCCGAGCACAACGAACTTACCGTCGAGCCGGGCAGATACGTCTGGGAGCTTCGGGGACCGACCGTGACCAAAGGGGATGCACTGAGGGAGTTGGTTATCGAGCGCCGGCCCTCGTCCGTCATGTTTGCGGGCGACGACCTTGGCGACATTGCGGCGTTCGAAGCACTCGCTCAGATCGGGAACTCCGAGGACGGACCGGTGACGTGTGCAGTAGTGGCTCGCTCCAACGAAGCAGCGGAACTGGAGAAGTACGCGGATATTCTGTGCGAAGGCCCAGGCGGTATAGCGGCATGGCTGACTGCGCTTGCAGCAAGCATCAGCGCCGACCCCGCGTCATAACGATCTTTGGTTGCGATAGCCGCGTCTAGTCAGCAGAATCAGCCCGAATCCTCGGGGTTTTCCTTCCGTCTTGCTGACTAGAACTCGCTATCGCAACCAAAGGCACCTACGACGACCGTCTGGCCGTCTAGCGAACATCGTCCAAAGTTCGCCGGAGCAACTCGCGCAACACGGCCTTGTCGACCTTGGATAGGCGAGTGATGTATAGACAAACCTTGCTTGCCTTATACGGACCGAGTTTCTCCATCAGATCGGGCCAGCGCTGCTCGAAGTCGGGCGAAAGGTAAATGGTGTGCTTGGACTGGTTTGTCGCGAATCCCAATAGCGGAGAAATCCCGCCGTGCCCGCTCTCATAGCGATACTCATACTCACCAAACCCGATGATCCGGTTCGCCCAGACGACAGGTTCTTCGCCACTGACTTCGGCGTGAAGCGCCAGCAGTTCATCAGCCTCGCTGCGACGAGGCCCAGGCACCCGGTCCAGGATCTCCTTGACGGGGACGCCCGAGGGCGACATCGCGGGAGCCTTCTTCGTAGTCATGGACAGATCATGCCAGACATAGACCGCCCTCATAGGCTCAGCCCAGCGCACGTTGCGCCGACTGATGCTGTACGCGTCTGCCGGTCCAATACTGAAGCTCAGCCCAGCGCGCGTTGTGGCGACCTATGCTGTACCCGTCTACCGGTCCAGTACTGAAGTTCAGCCCAGCGCACGTTTTGGCGACCTTTGGTTGCATTGACTACTTCTAGTCAGCATGAAAGACGTCGAACGAGGGGTAGCACAGGCTAGTTCCACTGACAGAACACCACCAATGCAACCAAAGGTCGCCACAACGAACCCTGAGACCGCTTCACACCGACCATCCAAGTCGCACTAGGATGGCACTGATCGACAGGGGAGCACCTACGTGCTGAGAATGCGAATCACCGCTAACCCTTCGAACCTGATCCGGGTAATTCCGGCGAAGGGAGTCGAGGAAACTCTTTCTTGACATGCGAAACGCATGGCGGAGCCCTCGGCTAACGGAGACTGAGGGAGTTTCAGCTATGAAGAACAGGCCATCTAGACGGCCAGCTGTCAGCGCTTTCGCCGCCGTGGCCACAATCGGACTGATGGCGGGTTGCTCCGTCGTCGGTACTGAGAAGCCCAGTGGTGACAGCATCACGCTGGTAACGCACGACTCGTTCGCGATGTCCGAGGAAGTCATGCAAGCGTTCACCGATGAGACTGGAATCAGTGTCACCCAGGTGGCACCGGGAGACGGGGGAGCGCTGGTGAACCAGCTGGTTCTGACCAAAGACTCTCCACTTGGAGACGTTGTCTACGGTGTCAGTGACTCATTCGCCTCACGTGGCGTGGACGAGGGAGTATTTGCCCCCTACGCCTCACCCAACCTTCCCGCAAGCGCCGAGTCCTATCTGGTCGGTGACCTACTCACCCCCATTGATGCTTCCGACGTCTGTATGAACGTCGATCTAGCCTGGTTCGCGGACCGTGGTGTCACTCCGCCGGCAACCCTGGAGGATCTCACCAAGCCCGAGTATGCGAACCAGACGGTACTGATGAACCCAGCGACCTCCTCGGTCGGCCTGTCCTTCCTAGTAACCACCATTGCGGCGTTCGGGGACGAGGGGTGGCCCTCGTACTGGGAGAAACTCCGCGAGAACGGGGTGAGCGTCGTTGACGGCTGGTCGGACGCGTACTACGTCGACTTCACTGCAGCGGGCGAGGGTGGCGATCATCCGATCGTTCTTTCCTACTCATCCTCCCCGCCCTACACCATCGGAGACGATGGAGAGGCGACCACGGCGGCACTGCTTGAAACCTGCTCCCGGCAGATCGAGTACGCCGGCGTGATCGAGGGAGCCACCAATCCCGAAGGGGCTCAGAAGTTCATCGACTTTATGCTCTCAGAGCAGTTCCAGGCTCAACTTCCAGAGCAAATGTTCGTCTACCCAATCAACACCGAAGTCGCACTCCCCGAGGACTGGGAAAAGTTCGCGCCGCGCCCAACCGACCCCTTCTATCTGTCCCCCGAGCAGATCGACTCAGGTCGCTCCGAGTGGATCGAGCAGTGGACTTCCCTGATGATTGACTAGTGCCAATGAGTGATACCAACCCGGCTGCGTCGCCCCGTCGCGGCCGGGTGAATCCCTTGCGAGTGGCCATTTGGCTACTCGTCCTCGCCGTGCCCGTGGCGTTCCTGGTGGTGTTCTTCGCCTACCCAGTTCTGACCATAGTGGGACGAGGACTGTTTGAGGGAGGATCACTCGACCTCGGCGCGATCAGCGAGGTCCTCTCACGCCCGCGGACCTTACGCGTAATTGGCAATACGCTCTTCCAAGCGACCATCGGAACTGTGGTTTCGGTAGCCTTGGCAATCCCAACTGCGTTCGTTCTTTACCGAAGATCGTTCCCAGGTAGGCAGTTCCTCAGGAACCTGCTACTGGTGCCCTTCGTTCTTCCGGCGGTCGTCGTGGGAGTCGCGTTTAGGGCTCTGCTGGCCCCTCATGGGCCGCTGGGGTTCCTGGGTCTGGATCGAACCCTAATGGCGATTCTGCTGGCTCTCGTCTTCTTCAACGTTGGCCTTTTGGTTCGGATGGTCGGCACCGTTTGGGAGTCTCTGGATCCCAGAGCCGAGCAGGCAGCACAGACTTTGGGAGCATCTCCCCTGCGTGCGGCTCTTACCGTCACCTTGCCAGCGCTCCTTCCGGTCATCGGTTCGGCGGCGGTTGTGGTCTTCCTGTTCTGCGCGACCGCCTTCGGGGTGGTTCTGGTCATTGGCGGCTCGCAGTTCGCGACCATTGAGGTGGAAATCTGGCTCCAAACCACTCAGTTCCTGGACCTCAAGACTGCGGCGGTGCTCAGCAT
>JBATQJ010000096.1:0-5240 GCA_049291975.1 Scrofimicrobium sp. | reverse complement strand
GTACAGGAGTGAAGGTACCTCACCCATTCAAGCAGATGCGAGATGACCTGCAGGCAGCAAAAGAACGCGACCCTGCCGCTCGATCCACACTTGAAGTAGCACTCCTCTACCCCGGTCTCCACGCTCTTTGGAGCTATCGTGTCTCCCACGCGCTCTGGACCAACGGCGTACGGTTCCCAGCAAGAGCCATTCAGTCGACCGCGCGTTTCTTCACCGGGGTTGATATCCACCCCGGCGCCACAATCGGCGACCGTCTTTTCATTGACCACGCGATGGGAGTCGTCGTCGGCGAGACAGCAGAGATCGGCGACGACGTCCTCATCTTTCACGAGGTGACTCTCGGCGGCGTCACGATGACTCCCGGGAAGCGCCATCCAACCGTGGGAGACCGCGTGATTCTGGGTGCAGGCGCAAAGGTTTTGGGACCTGTAACAGTAGGTTCCGACGCGAAAGTCGGCGCTAATGCCGTCGTTGTAAAGGACATTCCTGAGAAGGGCGTCGCTGTCGGCGTGCCCTCACACCTGCGTGGGACATCTGAAGAACGAGGCACCCACACACATGGCACGCTCCCCGCAAGACTTCCAGCAGATTCGCGTGAGGCGTGCACGGCTTTAGAGACCAATCTTGAGGCCTCTACCCTGGAAGGCGAGATCACGATCAAGCCTGGACAGGATGAGAGAGCATCAGATGTAGGTGAGGTCTCGGTTAAGTTCAAGCAGACATACGTGCATGAAGACGGAGTCATGGTCGAGCCCGCGCTCTACATCTAGTCGTTCCGTTTGGGGCCTTGACCTGCATTGAGGCACACTCGTGATCCAAAATGCGCCGCTTCACCCGGTTCATGAACTAGCCTTGAACTATGACCGAACTAACACTTAAGGCAGATGCCTCGCCCGTTGACAGTGAGCCGTCGGTCGAGGGATTGCAACTGGCCACGCTCACCATCTACGATCTACCCGCACTGGCGTCACTCTCGCTTGTCGCATACAAGCAACGTCTCACCGCAGAAAACTTCTGGCGCGCGACCGATGAGATACGACTTTACTTCGAGGGAGCTCTCGGAACCCCGAGAGACGATTCATTCATCGGAGCCTGGTTGGACGGTGAACTAGTTGGGGCGGTGTTCTGCGTCTTGGATGCGCCCTTCGATGACGTTCCCCGCGGACCCTTCGTCCTCGACCTCATGGTCGACCCCGAGCACCGACGCCGTGGAATCGCCACCGCACTGGTCGCCGAACTGTCACAGAGGACCAGGGACTGGGGCTACGACGCGGTAACCCTTCGACTTGATATGAAGCAGATGCCCGAGGCCTTCAACCTCTACCGCCGTCTTGGGTTCGCCCCGATCGCCGAGGAAGTCAGGGAACAGCATCGGGTCTAGTTGACCCTCACTTCTGACAGGTACCGCACCAGAACAGTCTGCGGCCCTGCACTTCCTTCTCACTGATCTCATTGCCGCAGACCAGGCAGCTTCGGCCGGTCCGATGATAGACGTACCACCGAAGCGCCTCGGGATCCATTTCCTCAACCATCTGCGGATCGGGTCTGTCCTCCGGACGAACAGTAATGATTCGGCCCTCTTTCACACCCTTATCCAGTAGATAGACGTAGTCATCCCAAAGCTGTTCGAGGCGCGGGATGGAGACGTTCGCTCCCTTTCGATTTGGGGAGATTCCCTGGCGGAAGAACCCCTCGGCCCTGTAAATGTTGCCGACTCCCGCGATAACGGACTGATCCATGATCAGTTCACTAATTGGCCTCTTTCGGGAGCGAACATTCTTGACGAATCTGGCCTTTAGCGCAGACGGCTCAGAACGATGATCGAGCGGATCCGGGCCCAGACGGTCAATGACACCCTCAACTTCCTCCGGTGTCAGGACCTCACATCGGGTGGGTCCGGCAAGGTCAGCCGCCACCTTTCCGTTGTCTATCCTGAGGCGCACGGCACCGACCGGTTCTGGTGGCTCCCAAACTCCGTCAGCAGCGGCTTCGCTCTGGTCGACTGCTATCCCCTCGTTCTCCCTTCGCCGCAGAGGAGCGATGCCCGTGTCTTCACGAACTTCCCGGGATGAGTTCTTTCGTCGTGGAGCACCGATTGAGGCGGCGACTTCAACATCACTGTCCGCATAGAATCGCCAGGCACCATATAAGCCCAGGTGAACGTGCAACCAGAGTGGCTGAGGCGAGGCCGATTCCAGGTCATCGAATCGAAGGAAAAGGTGTTTTCCGACTGACTCCGAGTCAGTCATCACTCGCCCATTCAGGAGTTCCGCCCCTCGTTCAAATCGTCCCTGAGGCGAAGAAGTGAAGCACTGCGAACCCAAGAACCACTGCTCGAATGTGTTCGCGAGCCGCCTTATCGAATGTCCTTCTGGCACGAACTGACCACTACTTACCGGGCACGACGAAGTTGACCAGCTTGGGCTCGCGAACTATCACCTTCACAGGTTCCTTCTCGCCCATTGCGCGACGCACCGGTGACAGCTCCCGAGCCTCGGCTTCCAGCGTCTGCGCATCAATCGACACAGGAACCTCGAACTTGGCGCGTAACTTACCGTTCACCTGCACAACACAGGTCACGGTCTCCTCGACCAGCAGTGACTCGTCTTCAACCACCGGGAAGTCCCGCGTGGCCAGGCTCTCGTCGTACCCTAGCTTGCTCCACAGTTCCTCAGCCATGTGTGGGGCCAGTGGAGAGGCCATGAGCACCAGCGGCTCAATCGCTTCACGCGGTACTCGCTCCAGTCCGGTCAGATGATTATTGAGAACGATGAGGCGAGCAATCGCGGTGTTGATCCGCATGTTGTTCAGTTCCTCTGTGACCTCTGAAATGGTCTTCGCAACTAGACGCTTCGTTTCCAGGTCGGCTTCTTCGCCTGTGACGGTGAGCTCTCCGGTTTCTTCGTCAATGGCGTTGCGCCACAGACGCTGCAAGAATCGCATCGCTCCCGGAACTGACCTGGTTTCCCAAGGACGGGAGATATCCAGCGGTGCCATTGACATCTCGAAGACCCTGAATGCGTCAGCGCTGTACTGGTCGCACATCTCGTCCGGCGTAACTGAGTTCTTTAGGGACTTACCCATCTTTCCGTACTCGCGAGTTACCGGCTCCCCCTTCCAGGTGAAGCCGGTTTCGGGATCACCCTCTACCTCTTCCGCCGGAACATAGACGCCCCGGGAGTCGGTGTATGCGTAGGCCAGGATGTAGCCCTGGTTGAAGAGCTTGTGGAACGGCTCGGCAGCACTGACGTATCCAAGGTCGAACAGCGCCTTCTGCCAGAATCGGGCATAGAGCAGATGAAGAACCGCGTGTTCAACGCCGCCAACGTAAAGGTCAACTCCCCCAGAAGTTTTCCGCTCGCGCGGACCCATCCAGTAGTCATCATTCACGCGGTTGATCAGTGAAACCGCGTCGTGAGGATCGACGTAGCGAAGTTCGTAGTAACAGGACCCGGCCCAGTTGGGCATGGTGTTGGTGTCTCGCTTGTACTGCTTAACGCCGTCACCTAGATCCATCTCGACGTTCACCCATTCCTGAGCGCGTCCAAGGGGTGTCTCCGGGTTCGATTCCCCATCTTCGGGATCGAACGTACGAGGAGAAAAGTCGTCCAGGTGCGGCAGCAAGACCGGGAGTTGCTCTTCGGGCAGAGCGTGAACGTGGCCCTTATCGTCGTACACCACCGGGAATGGCTCTCCCCAGTAGCGCTGACGGGAGAACAGCCAGTCGCGCAGACGGTAGGTAGTCGTTGCCTCTCCGATTCTCCGGTCGGCCAACCATGCAGTAATTGTCTCGATGGCTTCCTGCTTGCGCATGCCGTTTATGGAGAACTCGTTGCCCCTAGCGGAGTTCACGATGACGCCGTCGCCGGTCCAAGCCGACTCCTGATTGTCAAAGCCCTCGGGAGCTCCGTCATCTTCGGTCGGCTGAATGGTTGGAACGATATCCAGGTCGAATGCCTTGGCAAACGCGAAGTCGCGTTCGTCATGGGCAGGAACAGCCATGATCGCACCGGTTCCGTAGCCCATGAGAACGTAGTCGGCGGTGAAGATCGGGACGGCCACATCGTTCACCGGGTTCGTCGCGAAGATCCCGCTGAAAACACCGGTCTTCTCCCCCGCTTCCGCCTGGCGCTCCATGTCGGTCTTGGCGGCGGCTTCCTTTTGGTAGGTAGCAACCGCTTCCCTCGGGCTCGCGTATCCACCGGTCCAAGCATCACGAGTGCCCTCAGGCCACTCGGTAGGAATACCCTCCCCTAGCAGCGGATGCTCGGGAGAGACCACCATAAACGTCGCGCCGAACAGTGTGTCAGGACGAGTGGTAAACACGCGTAGCCTGGCAGACTCCCCACCGCCATTCAAAGCTGTGAAGTCCACGAAAGCGCCGCGGGATTTGCCAATCCAGTGGCGTTGCATCGACTTGATCTTGTCAGGCCAGTCGATGTCTGTCAGCCCCTCGGTGAGCCGATCGGAGTATGCGGTGATTCGCATGTTCCACTGGCGCAGGTTCCTTGTGAACACTGGGAAGTCACCGCGCTCTGAGCGTCCCTCAGAAGTGACTTCCTCGTTAGCCAACACGGTTCCAAGGCCAGGACACCAGTTCACTGGCGACTCAGAGAGGTACGCCAGGCGATGATCCGAGAGCACCTGGTATTGCTCGTCTTCAGACAACTGCGTCCAGGGCCTACCATCGGGAGTCTCCTTCTCACCCAACTCAAGTTTTGCGATTAGCTCGGAGATCGGGCGGGCCGCTCCCAGAGTTCCCTCACCATTCTTGGCATCGGGGTCATACCAGGAGTTGTAGATCTGCAGGAAAATCCACTGGGTCCACTTGACGTAGTCATCATCGATGGTGGCGAAGGAACGTCGCGGGTCATGTGACAGGCCCAGACGTCCCAGTTGACGCTGATAAACCTTGATTGCGTTCTCGGTGGTCATTCGAGGGTGTTGGCCAGTTGAGATCGCGTACTGTTCAGCCGGCAGTCCAAACGCATCGTAACCTAGCGTGTACAGGACGTTCTTGCCCTGCATTCGCTGGTAGCGGGCCAGAATGTCCGTCGCGATATACCCCAGCGGGTGACCCACGTGCAGGCCCGCACCCGAGGGATACGGGAACATGTCCATGACGAACCAGGGATCAAGTTCTGCTCTGGGTCCAGCCAAATCACCGGTCGGGTTATCGGCGTTGAAGGATCCGTTCTCAGCCCAATACTTCTGCCAGCGCTGCTCAATCTGCTCAGCAA